>MIDA01000001.1:0-22109 GCA_001830045.1 Tenericutes bacterium RIFOXYA12_FULL_35_10
CTATTAAACCGAAGATGCCCATTGCAGCAAGTGCTTGTATAAAGGTTGAATGATACATGAAAATACGATTTCCAAAGAGATTTCCATTTGGATAGAGATTAATGGACATCCAGCCACCACCAAAGAGTGGATGATCTTTAAAGATTTGTAGACCAAACTTATAGATATCAATTCTTCCTGATGAGAATGAATTAATATCATCACCAAATGAATCCATAAAGAAATCCCACCAAATATAGAAGACTTCTCGTGTTAGATAAGCAATCGTAAGCGTTATACCTAAGAAAATAAGTCCATGGGTTAAATGCTTTTTATTTCCTCTAAAAAAGAAGAAGACAATTACACCTAAGAGTGCAGCAGCAAACCCAATAATGCCACCTCTTGATTTAGAAAGAATAACAACCGCTGTTGGAAATATCATTAAGAACCAAACTAAATAGGTTTGAGGTTTCTTAAAGATGAAATAGAGATAACTTGGGAAGGTTAATGCAATATAAAAACACATATCGTTAATATTCGCCCATCCTAAATTTCTTCCCCAACCTGCATAGATTCTGTGATAGATATCAAGTTCAGGATGTAGAACATAACCTCGATAGAGATATAACATCACTTGTGCAGTTAAGATGATATTAACCACCATTAAGATCTTAAATAAATAGTCGATATTGCCTTTGATTGTATTTGAGTAGAAGATATAAAGAATTAAATAAACTAAACCCATGATGGAAACCATAAATCCACTGATCGACCAAGGTGTATAAATGAGTGGCATAAGATAAGATAAAGCGATTAAACCAAACCCTATAAAAAATGTCTTGGGTTTAAACTTTGGTTTGAATCTAATCATATGAACGATATATCCAACCCAAAAGATTGAAAATGCAACAACCGGAAATCCCATCTGTTCGAGTGTATCAAATGAAATCGTTGATTTATTGATGATAAATAAGAAACTCATGATCACTGGAATAGTATAAAGTGTGTTTCTAAAAAAGGATAAAATCAGTGTATTGATTAAAATCAATAAAAAGACACCTATCATGTTATATAAATTAAACACATGAGGAGGTGTTTCTTTGTAAAAAGACCACGCAAGAAGCGTGATACCAAAGATGATTGTTATATATAAACCACTACTTAAAAAGGACTCAATTTTCTTCATGTAAACCCCCGGTTGAAACTACATACCTATTATAGATTTTTTTATGCGAAAAGTCAAAAAAAGAATGTCACATCTTAGTCGATGTGACATGGTTATTTAAATGAGTCGTTTTGCCATCAGTGATGCTGCAAATGCAGGATCAACTTGAGGTTTAATGACTTTAATGCCTGGAATGAGTAAATCTAGCTGGTTGATCAATTCTTCATGATACCCTTTCGCATGTCCTAGACTTCCTACAATGACTAATGTTGGGTTAATGATATTAAGTTTCGTTTTGACTGCATAAACGGCAATGGCGAGTTCTTTTGTTGCATCTTTAACGATTTGTAGTGCGATTTCATCTTTGAGGAGTGCATGTTTAGTCACAAGTGGTGCAAGTGATGCAATCCATGTTCTATCTAAGTATTTTGTATTCATGATCCCCACAAAATCTTCGGTATGTTTCATACCAATGGTTTTTGCAACCTCATCTGAAAAATCAGTTTTATTCTCTCTACCATCAAATGATTTTATCACATGTCTTAAACTACGCACCCCTAAGTCATAAGAAGAACCTAAATCGCCTTCTTTATAACCCCAACCACCTGCTTTATGGGTTTTGCCTTCTTTATTCTTACCAAAAGCTACCATACCGGTTCCACAGATTAGACTAATCCCTTCATCAAAGAGAAGTCCTGAATAAAGTGCGTTTTCCATATCGTTTCTTGCTTTTACTTTAGTTTCCTTTGTTACAAAAGGTAATTTTTTCACAAGATCTTCAACTTTTTTGCAATCTTCATCTGATACAATACCACCTAAACCAATAAAGAAACCTGAAATATGAGGTTTTTTCACCTGATCGTAAAATGGTTTTAATGCAGTTAAAAAAGCTTGATACGTTTCATGTTCTGAAACTGTATCAATACTTGATGGTCCAGATACAGATTCTAATACGATTTCTTCATCTTCATTGATGACGATGACTTTCGTCTTTGTTCCGCCACCATCAATACCGATATAATAGTTCATCTTGTCTACCTCACATCTTCTATATTCACAATACATGACTAACTTTTGATTGTCAACTAGAGACACATATTTTGTATTTGTAATGTATTGTAAATGTATCAAAGTGATGATACAATTAAGTTAATGGGGAGATGATTGTATGGCAGGTATTAATTTAATCGACAAACAACCGTTTTATGTACAAATTCGAAATCACATCAAACAAAAAATTGAATCAGGTGAATGGAAAGAAGGAGATATCATTCCTTCTGAAAAAGAATTATCTGAACAATTTGGTGTTTCTCGTGTGACGATTCGTGCAGCGATACAACAACTTGTTAAAGAACAATACTTAACCAGACGCGCTGGTTACGGCACCACTGTCTTAAAGACACAAAGTTCAATGTCTAACTTTACACTCATTCAATCATTTACTAATGAGATGAACGAAATGGGACTACCTTCAAAAACGATGGAAGCTACCCTTAAACTTATACCAGCAGATAAAATCTTAGCATCCATTTTTAAAATCAATGAAGGGGACATGCTCTATAACTTACAACGTATTAGAGGAACAGTGATCCCCATCCTTTATTCAGATACCTATATGATTCCAGTTATTGAACTGCCAAATACAAAAGAATTTCTTTTTGGATCGTTATACCAGTATTTATCAACGAAGAATGTTTACTTCAATATGTTTGAAGAATATGTATCAGCGGTGGTTGCACCGAAAAACATTAGAAACCTACTTCACATCTACGATGATACCCCACAGCTAAAACGTAAGCGTTACGCTTATGATTCAACGAATAAACTTGTTGAATATACAGAAACCTATTATAATGCAGCACATTATGAATATCGTACACGACTCTTTTACCGCAGAAAATAACTGCGGTTTTCTTTTTTCTGACGAAAATGTATTGTTAAAATCATAAATGTATTGTTAATGTATTGTTTTTTTGTTTTTCTTGTGTTATAGTTTTATTAGAAAACGGTTTCATAGGGTGGCAACATGAAAAAAGGTTTAAGTATCTGGATTTTAACGTTCTTAATGATTCTATTAACTGCATGTAAGGAAAATGTCCCTACAGAAGAAGAGATCATCATACCTACGTGTTCTTATGCATTTACAATGACAAAGGGTGAAGTAATCCCTGTTTTAAGTTTAGATTTGCCCTATTCAACAACGAAAGGTAACATCGAAAACTTCATTAATCCATGTAAACCAGAAGATATCAATCCTTTAACACTCACTGATTCTTCCATACGGACACATCAGATGATTTTTACATTCGATGCGATCTATCCACTGGATTCAATCAACATCATTTCAAATATTGAACTTTTATCCGTTGAGGTCTCACTGGATACCATCTCATATGACCGCATATTATCAAACCAAACACTCACATCAGAGATTCTTGACTTAGGAGGAACTATGGCTAAAGCAGTTAAACTTGTCATTCCGCTATCAGAAGATGATCTTACGGTAGATGACATTAGATTTAAACTCGATGAAGGTTTAATCATTCAAGAAGATGAGGATTTAACGAGACAGTTTTTACGATATAACGGTTGGACAGGTGCGGATGGTATTTTCACGTTTAATTTAACAAACGGTGATGAAACCATTGGTGCAGAAAAATCAACAGTAGGTTTTATCTTCTCAGATACGTTTGTCGGTGAGGTTTATTCCAATAACAATTTAAGAAAAACATCGATCATGATCAATAACTCACTCGGTTACCTAGATACATCAAAACCGATTGATGAAGCAATGAGTTTCGAATACGGTATGGCAGGAATTACACCCGTTTCACCTTTTATTTCTGATGCGTATATCGGATTAAAGGCTAGAAATCTACTTGATGGTGATGGTTTAACCATTTCACAAAGTGAATATGCTTTACTTTCAAATTCCAGTGAAGGTTTAAGTTATCGAGCAAGTAGCAACCAAGCTGAAATTTTAATCGATTTAAAAAATTCAGAAATCGTCGATAAACTTGTTATTTGGAATGATAACAGTAATCCAAACATGGGTGCTAAAGACATTTTAATTAGTTTTTCTGAAGATAACATGAACTTCTCAACTCCAATTCCTTATACACTCGATAAGGCATCAGGAAGCTCAAATGAACCTTATACCTTGAAGATTGATGATCTTCATACGGATGCGAGATACATTAAAATCGAATTGGTTTCATCCTATGATCAAAATGTTGTTGGATTAGGTAAACTCATGATCTTTAATGATGAAGAAGAGTTTCTATTTGGGGAAATCACTGCATCACCTTCTGTTGATACGTTAATGGGTAATGAACTTACCTCAAGACTATGGCTACAAGATGGTGTCGTCATTAATAATAAACTCTATATCTTCCCGATCTTAGTGAAAGATGAGGGTGAAGCATTTAAAGTTCATAATGTGGGTTTAATTGAAACACCCATCATCAATGAACGTATCCGATTCGAACAAGCAAACTACTACTCAACACCACTTCAGGTGAAAACAGAAGATGGTGGCACCATTTTCTTTGGTGCAGGTTTATTAAATAACGTATCTCGTGATGGTTATATCTACATCTATGGTTATAAAGATTTAGTTGGCAGACACTTAGTTGTTGGAAGATTTTTACCTGAAGATATTCTAAACTTTAACAATTGGACTTATTTTAATGGAGATACCTTCGTTAAAGATATCAACCAAGTTCAAGGATTAATTTCTAAAGTTTCTCCAGAATTATCGGTGACCTACATGCCTTCAGGAATGTATGAAGGAAAATATATGCTCACCGTGATGGAAGATACCACTTCAGGAAAAATATCTTATGCCATCTCAGATACACCTTATGGCACATTTAGTGCGTATATCAACATTTATGAAACCAATGTCAGTCATTTAAGAGGGGCATTTACATACAATGCGAAACTTCATCCGGCTTTATCTAAACCTGGTGAATATATCGTATCGTATAATGTCAATACCACACAAGTTGGTGCACTTTCGGATGCGAGAATCTATTATCCACGGTTCATCAAAATCATTGAAGTCAAGAAATAGTAAGGAGAAAAAGATGAAAAAAGGCGATTTAATTAAGGTAGTTAAGCTATCAAAAGGTAAAAACGAAATCAAATTAGACCGTATTTACCCCATTTTAGATTTTAGAAATGAAAATCACTCGAAAGTGCTTTACATGATTGATGGTGAAGTGATGAAAGAACACATCACCTACGCTAATGAACTGATCATTGAAGCATATAAACAAGAAGAACTCTCACTTTATCTAGGTGAAGGTTATGTTGTTATCGAAGACAAAGAACTTACCGATAAATTTATCTCTTATGATAAATGGTCTGGTGGAGACGGGATTTATTCATTCAACTTAGAAGATGCAAAAGATGGTTTTGATCAAGAAAAGAATAAAAAAACACTTTTTGTCTTTGGTGATACCTTTGTTGGAACCTCAGATAAGAAGACCAATAAGCGTTATCAACCCCATTTAATGCCTAATAATTCGATTGGTGTTATGGAGAATGGAAAGATTCAGTTTAGAGTCAACTTTCAAAAAGATGGTCGTGTCGCAGGTTTTTATAAGATGGATCCTACCTTTGATGATAGTGGTACGGTTGTTACTAACTTGACTTATTACGATCGTAAAGTTAAAAATGTTGGATTTTTATCTGGATATGATCCTGAACATTTAGAAATCGTCTTTGATCTTTATCAACCACGTTATGTGAGCCATATGGCATTTTACAACTACTTTAGTGAAGAAGCTGAATATTTAAATAAACGTGGATTAAAGGCATTTAAGATCTTAGGTTCCATGGATAATGAAGATTATACCTTGATTAAAGGTGTGATCTTAGATAAAGCATCCAAAATCAATGATGTTCAAGATGTCGAACTGAATGCTAAATTCCGTTATTATAAATTGGTTGTACCTACATCAAGAGGTATTGGTAACCATAATGATGAAACATTTAGTGAAGGTTTATATGGCTTGAATTTAGTGAAATTCTATGACCATAATCAACAATATCGTGATATTCATGCCACATCAACCTCTGTTTTATTAAAAGATCCTGAACATTCATGGATTTGGTTACAAGATGGTGCGATCATTAAAGACCATTTATATTTCTTACCAATGGTCATTAACTCAGACCCTTCACAACCTGAAGGATTACAATTTAGAGTGGTGGGTGTCGCACTGTTTAAGACACCGATTAAAGATCACATGATTCAACCCGAAAAAGCAACCATGAAGATGGCTCCACTCTTAGTTGATACCGAGCATTCACAGTTTTTAATGGGTGGTGCGATTCTACCAAATACCAAACAAGCAGGTGCAAAACATCCTGATGGGTATATCTACATCTACGGATACAAGACAACGATGGGTTTTAGAGAATTAGTTGTTGCTAGAGTCATCGAAGAAAACTTTGAGTTCTTTGATGATTGGAGATACTTTAATGGTGAAACCTGGGTACCTTCCATCATGGATGCAAAACCGATTTTACCTCATGTATCCTGTGAAATGAGTGTCTCACAGCTCTTATCTGGACAGTTTAAAGATAAATATATCGCAGTCTTCACCTATGATACCAATACACCACACGTCGCGTTTGCTATTGGTGATACGCCTTACGGACCTTTCTCAGATCCACAAAAGATTTATCATACTCCAGAACAAGGAATCTTTAAATCAACAACCTATACGTATAATGCCAAAGCACATCCACATTTATCCTCATCAACAGAGATCTTAGTCTCTTATAATACGAATACGTATAATTTTGATCACAATATGTCTAATAATTTAATTTATCGTCCAAGATTCATTAAATTAGTCGATACGACAAAATCTTAAACGAAGGAGGGATCTTATGACTGATGCCATACGAAAGCCATGGCTCAATAAAAAACAAAAAGACTTAATCAAGAAGATTTTACTTCATTCACTGCTCATCTTCTTAAGCTTTGGGTTTATGTTTCCCTTCTTGTGGATGTTATTCACCGCATTAAAAACACCGGCAGAACTCTTAATGGGAACAGAACAATTTTTCCCTAAAGATCCGCAGTGGCAAAACTTCGTGACTGCAGTGCAAGCCATTCCGTTTTTAATGTATTTGAAGAACTCACTCTTTATCGTTATGATGGTGATGACAGGAACGCTTTTCTCAGCAACAACCGCAGCCTATGCGTTTGCTAAACTGAATTGGAGAGGTAGAGACAAATGGTTTATCATCATGTTGTCTACGATGATGATCCCTATTCAAGTTATCTTAATTCCTACCTATATCATGTATGCAAAGATCGGTTGGTTAGGAACGAGACTACCTTTGATTGTTCCAGCGTTCTTTGGTGGTGGATCTGCGTTTTATATCTTCTTGTTAAGACAGTTTTTTAAAGGAATTCCTAAAGAATTATCTGAAAGTGCGATTATTGATGGCGCAAATCACTTTCAGATATTCCTAAAAATTATGTTACCTCTATGTAAACCAGCGATTATTACCGTAGCTCTGTTTACATTCATGGGAACGTGGAATGATTATTTTGGACCTCTAATCTTCTTAAGTAATCCAGATCACTGGACACTCGCATTAGGTCTAAGAGCATTTCAAATGCAGTATGGTGGCCGTTTTGATCTCATGATGGCTGCAGCAATCTTAATTATGTTACCTTCACTCATCATTTTCTTCTTTACACAAAAATCATTTATTGAAGGTATTACATTTACAGGCATTAAAGGATAGGGAGGAAAAACATGAAAAAAGTATTTCTTATCGTGATGGTTCTCATCACTGGATTCGTCTTAGCATCGTGTGGCGGCGAAGATACAGGCGATAAAATCGTTATTGATTTTTGGCACATGTCACCTGTAGGTTCACCCTCATTCTCAGGAATGAAGGCTATTGTTAATGATTTTAATGAAAGCCAAGATGAATATTTTGTTAGAGGTACCGGATTCTCATTTTGGGATTACTGGGACAAAATTAATGTTGCGATTGCATCAAGAACAGCACCGGATATCGGATTATCTACGATTGATGATGTGGAAGCAAGAGCACAAAGTGGTGCACTTTATAACATTTCAGAGTTAATCGCTGCTGATACATCGGATGCTCCACTTGAACTTGATGAATTTAGACAAAGTCAAAAAGATTTTGCAACGTTTGAAGGCGATTTATATGCGATGCCATTTTCAGCAACAACCCGTGTTTTATATTACAACTTAGATATGTTTACTGAAGAAGGGTTAACTGAAGCTGATGTTCCAACAACATGGGACGAATTAAAGACGATTGCTAAACAGTTTGATATCGTTGAAGGTGGACAATTATCACGTTTAGGATTTGATCCTACTTATGGTAATGCAACCTATCATGGTTGGTTATGGCAAAACAACTTAGATTTCTTTGATGAAAACAAATTACCTACCTTAAACACACAAGCACATGTTGACGTTTTAAAATGGATCATGAATTTCAATAATGATTTCACAAGAAACCAACTCACAACCTTTGGTGAAGGTAACCAGTTACTTGGCATTAACCCATTCGCATCTGAAAGAGTTGCGATGATCGTTGAAGTTGATGGTTTATATCAAATCATTAAAGATGCCGGTGCAACCTTTAATTACGGCGTTGCTCCAATTCCTATTCCAGAAGGTGGCACGCGAGTCAACTGGGGCAGTGGATTCTCACTTGAAATGTATGATAACGGTAAGAATGAAACAGCTGAAAGAGATGGCGCATTCTTATTCTATAAATATTTACTCTCTAAAGATATTCAAATTCGTTTAGCTGAAGTGAACGGTTGGATTATGAGTCATATCAGTGCAATGGAAGACTATGTCGAAGGTAATGCCATTTTAGAAAAATTACTAGCTGAAGTGAACTATGCAGTCGATAAAGTCTATATTCCATATGCACCCTCATGGCATGGTAATGACTGGCAACCTTATTATAATGAAGCATTATCTGGAACGATGACAGCAGAAGAGGCACTTGCTGCAGCACGGGCTAACTATTTACAGAAAAAACAAAATTACGATGCAGTTAATTCTTAAAGGACGTTTATATGACAAAGACAATCTCTATCCAAAAGTTAAAAAAGCGTGAAAATCTCATGGGGTATCTGTTTGCATCCCCATGGCTTTTGGGCTTGATTGTTTTAGGAATGTTTCCAATCATAGCCTCGTTTTATATCAGTTTCACGAATTATGACATGATTTCAGATCCTAAATTTATTGGATTTAGAAATTATGAAATCTTATTTACCAATGATGGTTTATTTTGGCAATCATTAGGGAATACCGTATATCACGTGGTGATCGCGATTCCTTTAGGAATTATTGTTGGTGTTTCCTTGGCATTACTCTTAAATAATAAGATTAAAGGAATGAGTATTTATCGCACATTGTTTTATCTACCCAATGTGGTCAGCATCGTTGCGATGGCACTCCTTTGGTTATGGTTATTCCAACCGAACTTTGGGATTATCAATGACATCCTTGATCCCATCTATAAACTCTTTAAGATGGAGCCTTTAAGATGGCATCAAGCCGTAGAAACCTCTAAGATTACCCTCATTATCATGGGGTTGTGGTCTGCAGGTGGTTCGATGGTCATTTATCTTGCACAGATGCAAGATATTCCAAATTCACTTTATGAATCTGCAGAAATTGATGGTGCCAATTGGATTAAAAAAACAATCTACATTACACTACCACTCATGACACCATCAATCTTCTTCAATTTCATTATGGGGTTAATTGGTGGATTCCAGGTCTTTACGATCGCATACATCATGACATCCGGTGGACCATCCAGATCAACTTATTATTACGCGTATTACATGTTTGACAAAATGATTGCCGATCAGGCAATGGGTATGGCATCAGCCATGGCATGGATTTTACTTGTCATTGTGCTGATTATGACAATGGTTGCATTACGCCTCAATAAATATGTTGTTTATCTAGGCGAAGAAGCATAAAAAAATAAATAAAGGGAGAGAATTAAATTATGAAAAAGTTATTAGCATTAGTTGTGCTCCTCGCTTTCGCATTCGTGCTTAACGCATGCTGGCCAGGTGAAATTAGCGTTACAACTGAGTTTAACGCAGACGGTTCTGGTACACGTTATATCATCTTAGAAGTCATGGATGATACCTTATCAACTGAACCTATTACAAATCCAGATGATCCTGAAGGAACTGAAGGAAAAGGTGCTGTCTTAAATGATAAGCATATCGATGGTGGTGTCATTGCGATTCAAACATGGTTAGAAGAAAATGCACCTGATTTTATTACCGTTCATGATGCGACTGTTGATGGTTATGTTCGCACATTTACCATGAGCTATGAATTCTCAAGCTTTGAAGATTTCCTTGATAAGTACGAGACTCTCGTTAATTTATCACCAAACTTAAGCTGGGACGATTTTGATGCTACAGAACTTCCAACATTAGAAGTAACTGGAAGCTTTACTAAGACCTTAACATTTAAAGAATCTAAAGCGATTGTTGATGCTTCTCTAGATTGGGCTATTGATGGTATTTATAATTCCATTTATAACGAAGCTGACTTAGCAGGATTTGTTACAAAAGCTGATATTTCAGTACTTGCTAACTACTCTGTAACCATTAATGAAGGTTCTGTTGAAGAACTTAGAACTTATGATGCAGCAGCAGCTGATGGCGATTTCACTGGTAAAGTTATTTTCGTTGAATCAGAAAACTTTGAAGTGACTGGTGAATTCTTTAACACAACATTACTTATCATCGTGATTTTAGGTGTTGCAGTTGTTGGTGTTGGTGGATTCTTCGTTTTCAAAAAGATTAAGAAATAGTTTATGTTAAAAGAGCTCTTCAAAAAATTCACAGATATCGTTTTTGTTAACTTTCTCTGGCTTTTGGCGAGCTTTTTAGGCTTACTCATTACATTCGGTGCTGCAACCACTGCGATGTTTAGAGTATCTGCTCAAATTTTAAAGACTAAGGAACCCACCAGTGTGCTTACACTCTTTTGGACAAGTTTCAAAGAAAACTTTAAAGAAAGCACATTGGTGTGGATACTCCTTGTATTCATTGGTGTTCCACTTTACATGATGTATCATTATGGATTAAATAATGAGATATCATGGATGGTGATTTTAAGTGTTGTGATCTTTTATGAATGGTTGATTTTTGCAATTTATGTGTTTCCAGTGATCGCAACCTTTAAAACGAAGAACATCTTACATTTAATTAAAAACGTGATTTTATTATCGAATATGAATTTACTAATTAATTTCAAAGTTTTAGGAAGTTTAGCACTTGTTGTTTTACTGATGCTCATCCATAGTAGTTTGTTACTGATTGCTGTTGGTTTATATGGTGTCTTAGTGACTTATCACCTACGTAAAGTATTTCATCCCTATAAAGAAATGTTAGGGGAAAAAGAAGAAGGGAATGACTCAAATGAAGTACTTAAATTTTAAATCCGAATATAACAGAAAACCTGTAATACCCGTAAGTCAAGATCGTTTAGGTGTTTTTGATGGTAGTTTAGATATCATCAACGAACTTAAATCCGTGAAAGAGGGTCTTATCGTCTTCGAGACATATCCGGGCATTGATTTAAACCGCTTAAAAAGTGATGTGATTGATCATTTAAAACCAAGTTTGGTTGTTCATATGGAAGATTTCTCAAAGTCAGAACAAGACATTGATTCTATGATTGAAAGAAATTTAACAGACGACCGTGTTTTTGGTTTATTTTCACATCACAAAATTGAAGATTTTTATCATGCTGAGCGGCTTAAATCAGTGGAGTCTATGGTTTTAAATACAGAAGGTTTAGTTGTTGTTTATGGATTTGGAGCATCTTTAATTGAAGGTGGCGTGAGAGTCCATGTGAGTTTAACACGTTGGGAGATACAGCTTAGATACAGAAAAGGTTTATCTAACTTTAAGAAAAACAATCCCAAAGAAGATATTTTAAGAAAATATAAACGCGGCTATTTTGTTGAATGGCGCGTTGCGGATCGCATTAAGGATGCATTTTATAAGGATGCACATTATGTGATCGACTATAACATGCTTGACCATCCTAAAATGATGATGATGAACACTTATCAAAACATGCTTGATACGATGATTAGAAGACCATTTCGCATGGTTCCTTATTTTGATCCTGGTGTTTGGGGTGGTCAGTGGATGAAAGAAGTCATGCATTTAGACCCTAAAGAAAAAAATTATGCATGGAGTTTTGATGGCGTTCCTGAAGAAAATAGCATCATGGTATCATTTGGTGATGTCCTAATAGAACTTCCTGCACAAGATTTAGTGCAATTTAGACCAAGACTTTTCATGGGAGATCGTGTTCATGGTCGTTTTGGTAAGAATTTTCCTATTCGTTTTGACTTTTTAGATACGATGGGTGGCGGCAATTTATCCCTTCAGGTCCATCCTTTAACGGAATACATTCAAGATCAATTTGGGATGACTTATACCCAAGATGAGTCTTATTACATTATGGATACTGAAGATGATGGTGTTGTTTACTTAGGGTTTAAAGAAGGTGTTGAGCCAAAAGCAGTTGAAAATGACTTAAGAAAAGCTGAAGCAGGTGGATTTAGATTTCCTGCAGAGAAGTATGTCAATGTCATTCCAGCCAAAAAACATGATCATTTCTTAATTCCTGCAGGAACGATTCATTGTTCAGGTAAAAATACAGTTGTTTTAGAGATTAGTGCATGTAACTATATCTTCACCTTTAAATTATGGGACTGGGACCGTGTCGGACTAGATGGTAGACCAAGACCAGTACATTTAGATCATGGATTTAAAAATCTCCAATATGATCGTGATACCAAGTTTGTTCATCATGAACTTTATAACGCGATTACAAGATTAAGTGATGTTGAGGAAAAAACAGGCTTACATGAAAGAGAATTCTTGGAAACTAGACGTTTTACATTTAAAGATTATGTCGATATACCATCATATGGCTCTGTCAATATGGCTAATTTAGTAGAAGGTAAGAAGGCAGTGATTGAATCTGTTGATCATTCCTTTGAACCTTATGAGATTCATTATGCGGAAACCTTTATTATACCCGCAACGATTGATACCTATAGAGTTCGTTGTTTAGATGAATCCTGTATCATCGTTAAAGCACACGTACGCTAATGTTTGAATACATCGTTATTGGGATTTTGATCATCATCATTCCCATCTCAACACTCTATTTCTATGAAAAAGGTAAAAAACAAGGTGCCAAATCCTTTTTTGAACTGATTGCAAACTTTGGATATACCTCTAAAGTAAAAACCTTTAAATCTTTAAATAAAGATGTTCCTAAAGGTGGTATTGTCTTTGTTGGTGATTCGATTACACAAGACTATAACGTCTATGAACATTTTCCAGGTAAGCTCATCTATAACCGTGGTATCGGTGGTGACACCACTGAAGGTTTGTTAAAAAGAATGGATGTCTCCATTCATGAACTGAAACCCAGTGTCGTTATCTTACTGATGGGAACCAACGATTTTGCCCTCTTAAATGCAACACCAGAAGAAGTCTTTGAGAGAATGAATCGTATCGTTAATGAAATTAAGAATCATCATCCAGAAACAAAGATTCTTCTAGAGTCTATCTATCCCGTTAATGAAACAATCGATCCAACAACTGTACTTCCTAGAACAAATCAGATGATCGATCAATTGAATAGCATGCTTAAAACCGTTGAAGGTGTGACCTACATCGATCTTTCAAGTAAGCTAAAGGATACTGAGGGGCGTTTTAACAGACTTTATACGCTTGAAGGACTTCATGTAAGTCCTGAAGGCTATCAACTCATTACACATGAATTAATGCGTTATCTATCATAATGAATAAACGACAAAGGACCTCTTCACTTTGTCGTTTTTCATGTGAATATCTAAAATGACTTTGAAATGTTTGAATCTTTTTATATAATGAACTTGAGGTGGATACAGATGGATATATTATTTTTAGAACCCGTTTTTAAAGAACGTATTTGGGGTGGTAAGAAATTGAACACCCGTTTTGGATATGACTTACCTTTTGAAAAAACAGGAGAATGTTGGGCAATCTCAGCACATCCAAATGGATCATCAATCATTAAAAATGGTCGTTTTAAAGGAAGAACACTGCGTGATGTTTACGAAAAAGATAGAGAACTCTTTAATCATCTTTCTTCACCACGTTTTCCATTACTTACAAAGATACTAGATGCCAATGATGATTTATCGGTTCAAGTACATCCTTCAGATGATTATGCACTCACCTATGAAAAGGATTTAGGAAAAACTGAATGTTGGGTTGTTTTAGAAGCTGAACCTGGATCTAAGATCATTTACGGACACAACGCGAAAACTAAAGAAGAACTCAAAAACATGATTGAATCACATCAGTATAAAGATCTTTTAATTGAAAAAGAAGTTCATGTTGGCGACTTCATCTATGTACCTTCAGGGACGATTCACGCGCTTGGTAAAGGATTACTGATTTTAGAAACCCAGCAATCATCAGATACAACTTACCGTGTCTATGATTATGACCGCTTAGATGACAAAGGAAAACCACGAGATTTACACATTCAAAAATCGATTGAAGTGACAAACGTGCCATTTCAAGATGTCACACCAAAACCTAAAGTATTAACCGTGAAAAAATCAACGATGACACGTTATGTCTCCAACGAATTCTTCACCGTTGAAAGATGGTCAGTAAAAAATGAACTTGATATAAAGTCCAATCATTTTAAACTGATTTCTGTCATTGATGGACATGGTACATTAAATGATGAACCTTTGAAAAAAGGTGATCATTTGATTATCACAGGTGAAGTTTATGACATCAATTTAAAAGGAAATTTAGAGTTAATCGTTTCTTGGACATAAGAAAAATCCAACCTTGCCGGTTGGATTCTTTTTTATTTAAATGTCAAGGTAACGGTTGTTCCTACGTCAGGTATGCTTTCAGTATCGATCTTAGCATCTACTTTTTTTATAAGGTCAAAGATGATGACATAGCCCATACCGCTTCCTTTTTGATGGAAATCTTGTGCTTTTTCACCTCTAAAACGGCCTACCATGAGTTTATTTATGTCATCTTTACTCATACCAACACCTTCATCTTTGATGATGAGTTTTTTAGAATTCGATCGTGTTTCTATGGTGATCGTTTTATGTGGCTTAGAGTAATAGAATGCATTAAAGATCAGATGTTCTAAGATCGTGATAAAATCCACTTTTGAAATATAGGTCTTGATCGCTTCAAGCTTTAACATAAATGTAATATCTTTTGACAAAAAGACATCTTGGTAACGTTTGACTGTTTCTAAAATGAGTAAAGAAATATCTTGATTGAGTGCAATCTCCCGACTGCTCTTTGAAATAAATTGTGGGAGAAGAGAATCAATGTGGTGAAGTTCATCCATCACCTCACTCACGACTTTTTCATTTGATGGAAGTCGTTTTGTTTTCATGCCTTCAAGTAAGATTAAACTTGATGTTAAAGGTGTTTTGATATCATGTGCGATACGTTTAATATGCATTTCATAGGTTTGTTGTGCTTCCTTTTCTCGATCAATCGCATCTTTAAAAAGAAGTTGTGCTTCTTTTATTTCTGCTGTTTGAAATGCATAGTTCTCATCATCAATTTTGGATAATTCATTCATCCAGAGTGTTGTATGTTTTTGCATCTGTTGGTAAAAAATGAAGAGAAGTGTCGATAAAATCACCATCATTAAACCATTCATCATTAGAAATGAGATGACATAATCTTGTCCGAGTAAAGATGTTGTGTAGTTAACACCAAGATAACCAACGATCACATCATCATAAAACAAAGGATTCATGGTTAATTCAATGTTTTTGGATTGATATATAACTTCATGCGTCTGATTATGAAAAATAACGGTGACATCTTGTGTATGTTCATAATGTTCTAAATAGGAGATGATGACTTCATGATTTTCATAATAAGCAAGATGAGATATCAGCTCACTTAAAGATTGATATTCTCTTTTAAGTTCATTACGGTACTGAATGTTAATTAATACTATGAGCACTACGTTAAACATGATTAAAATAAGTGATAAAAGAATTACCCATTTTTTAATCATTTTTTTTGATAAAGTATACTCCATTTTATTCATCTTTCTTACCTACAAACTGATAACCTATGCCATAATGTGTCTTTATATAGGAATCTCTAAATGGATGGACATCAATTTTTTGTCTGATATTTTTAATATGGGTATCAATCACGCGATCATAAGCTTGGCTATGCGGAAGAACGAGTGTAATCAGTTCATCTCTTGAAAAGCTTCTTAATGGATGTTTAATGAGATAAATGAGTAAGTCATATTCATCTTTTGTTAAATTAATGAGTTTCTGATCAACATAGACCTCACGGGATGCAAGTATAATTTTTAGGTCACCTGAATGATAGCTATAGATCGTTTGATCGATGGGATTTAATCTTTTTTCGATATTTTTAAGTTTTGCCATCACCTCTTCAACTGAAAAAGGTTTAGTGATATAGTCATCTGCACCAAGTTCAATGGCATTAATACGTCCAGAAACATCAATTTTAGCAGAAATAACCATGATATAGATGGATGTGAAACTCCTTACGATTTGAATGAACTCCTCACCCTGAATATGAGGTAGCATTAAATCGAGTATGATCACATCCATATGATGATGTTTTAGTTGTTCAAGTGCATCTTCAGCAGAAAAAACTTGAATGACTTCGTGACCATCTTGTTTAGCATATAACGTGATTAAATCACTTATTTTTTTATGATCTTCTACAATTAAAAGTTTCATGGATATGACCTCCTTCACCTACATTATACGAAAAAAAGGGGAAGATCCCCTTCATAACGATAAAAATAAATTTATTCTGTTACATTTAAAAACGTATAGAGTTCTTGAGTCAAGAGAACAAGATCAGTTTCTAAATCGTTATTTCTTAAAAAATCAATTAAAGAAGTTTCTAAAATCTCTTTTTCTGATAGTGATGCATGCATATAGGAAAGTGGGTATTCAAGTATATTAAGTGTAACATTACTGTAATATCCACAATGTGAATTGCGATTTCCCATCATGCCGTAGGATCCATAACTGTAGGAATAAGGTGACATCACATCAATCAAGATTTCATTCCAAAATAAAATGATATCTTCATCAGATAAATCTGTCCAATTCACTTTTTCAATCTCTACGGCTAAAAGTTCAATCACTTCATTTTGTTCGGTTTCATCTAAATGAAGTAGTGCTGCATAAGATTGTCTGAGGATGTAGTCATTTTGATCGCTAACATCATTGAACATGTTATACCATAGAGATTGATTATTATTTTGTCTTGCATAAATCACACCTAATGTAGAAACGAAAATCGTAATACTGACAATTAGTAAAAGCATAACAATAAGTTTTGTTTTCATAAACTTACCCCTTTAATGTTTTTTTGAGTGACTCATATTCTTCAATCGATATTTCGCCACGTGCTAAACGATCATTTAATAGATCAAGTGCATGTTTTTGCTCATTTTGTGATGGTTGAAAAAACTTAATCAACCCCATGATCACAACAAACCATAAAATACCCATACCTAACATTCCGATAGGCATCATCCATCCACCTGCCATATGGCCACCATAGATCGGATTAAAAAGTGTATTATCCCTAAATATAAGCCATAGAACCATTGAACTGATGATTAAAAACAAACTGATACTAATCAACCAAATCATTGTCTTTTTTTGCATGTTATTCACCTCTACTTACACATTAACATAAAATGATGAAGAAATTATGAAGACGAAAATCCTTTACAATGAGTATTTAAGTTTGTTAGTATAGAAACGTAAGAAACGAAAAGGATGGTATTTCTATGGAAATTCAAGTCAAAATACAAGGTATACATTGTGCAGGTTGTTTAAATAGAATTGATCAATCTCTAAAATCAATCGGTGTCATACGGTTTGATCTCGATTTTGAAACATTGATTGCTGACATCATCACGGATGAAGAGGTTACGCAAGATATGGTTATAAAAGCGATTGAAAAACAGGGTTATGAAGCTACAATCATCGGAGAATCACGATGAGATCTAAGAAAAAAATTTTCCCAATCATTTTATTTTCAATCTCTATGTTGACTTTACTCACAACACTTGCGATTATTGGCATTCAAGAAAAGAATAAGAGTCCTTTAGATCGATTTCTTGAAACCTATAATCTTGATGGTATGAATCTTAAGAACGTTATTCAAACACTGGAAGCAACAGCAGCAGAAGCTGAAGGATTTAATGCAAGTATCACAGGAAGTCACTTAATTTTATCCGATCAAGATGAATCTTATGAAATTGAATTACCTGCTGGTGAGTTCTATTTATCGATTGCACCTTATATCAATCAGACACACCCATGTAGTAATCATAATTTAGTGACATGTCGCGGAGAAATGAAAAGCGAAACATTTCACGTCATCATCACTGATTTAGATACGAATGAAGTGGTCATTGATGCTAATTATGAAAGTACGCCACAAGGATTCTTTGGTTTATGGTTAGAACAAAATAAAAACTATCAGATCGTGATCAACTATGATGGCATGACACAAACTGAAACACTTTTCACATCAAAAGAATCTAATACCTGTTTAACAACGATGCAATTAGCATAAAAAAGGGATTGACCTTTGATTTAAGGGTCAATCCTTTTTGTTTAAGCGATGGGTTTCGTGTAACAACGTCTACGTTTATGGGGAATGTATTCAAAATCTTTCCATTGGTTTTGAATGGCTGCATTCAGTTCTAATTCAGGACCTGTTTCAGCAAATCTCACACCATGGTTAATACCGGTTTGAATACCATCTTCAAACATAAGGGCAATAATACCTCTGCCTTGATGTTTTGGATCAATCGCGATGAAATATAAATCAATCACGTCATGTTTCTTTAATGCTTTCAAGAGTCTGAATATGCCAAATGGGAATAATTTACCGTTGCTCTTTTTATTGGGTAATGCTAAGCTTGGCATAATGATGGTAAAACCAACGACTTTTTTCTCTTTATCTAAGACGAACCATAAGTATTCTAAGGAAACGATTTGAATCATTTGTTTAATATAGTAATCCATCACTTTTCTGGTAATTGGGAAGAAGCCATAAAGTTCGTTGAATGCGACATTATACATATCAAATGCTTCATAAATATAATTAAAGACTTCTTTTTTGGTTTTACATTTCACAAGTTCATAGCCATAACGTTTTCTTGCGATATCTGCACCGCGTTTAATCTTTTCAGAGACTTCAGTTGGCCATTTGATTTGTTTTTCTGTCCAATCAACATCTTTCATGAAACCGAGTTTTTCGATGTGTTCCATATAATAAGGTGCATTATAAATGGTAATGAACATGTTGAGTTGATCAAAACCTTCAACAAGCATACCTTGACGGTCTAAATCGGTAAATCCGATAGGACCAATGATGGTATCCATCCCCTTATCTAATGCCCATTTGGTGACAGTATCGATTAAGGCTTTTGTGACTTCTAAATCATCAATCATGTCTAAACGTGTAAATCTTCCTTTTTTCACGTTATAAACCTTGTTTAACTGATGGTTGATAATACCTGCAATTCTACCAACAACTTTACCATCTCTATACGCTAAATAGCGGATAGCTTCACAGTATTCAAACACAGGGTTAATTTTAGGATTAAAGACATTTTTTTCATCAAGCGATAATGCAGGAACATAGTACGGATTTTTTTTATACATTTCATTCGGAAATTCAGTAAATAAAGTCGATTCTCTCGAGGTTTTAACTTCTTTGATCGTAATCACATGCTCAACCTTCTTTCATTTAAATCCATTTTAACGCAATTTCACAAAAACTTCAATGTTTAGTTAAATTCCTTTATCTTAGATAAAAGTGTGTTATAATGAAAAAGGTCTATAAATGTATAGAAACTATAAAAAGAAGTAGGAGAATAACTCATGATCGTAGAAAAATTAACAACAAACCGTGTGAAGTACACCTTTGATGTCACACCACACGAATTTGAGCATGGCCTTGACCATGCATTTGAACATGTACAAAAAGATGTTGAAGTCAAAGGCTTCAGAAAAGGACATGTTCCAAGAAACATTTATGAATCTAAATTTGGTGTTGAATCACTTTATGAAGATGCATTAAACCACGTTTTACACCACAAGATGCATGAAGCACAAAATCACCCAGACTATGAAATTGTTGGTCAACCTAAAGTTGAAATCAACTGGGAATCAGTTAAGCGTGATGAAACATTCCAAGTATCTTTAGTCGCACCAGTAAAACCTGAAGTGACTTTAGGGCAATATGCTGGAATTGAAGTCAGTGCAATCAAAACAGAAGTTACTGATTCAGAAGTAAATGCTGAAATTAAGACTTTACTCACACAAAACAGTGAACTTCAACCTAAAGAAGGTTCATTAAACTTTGGTGACACAGCAATTTTTGATTTTGAAGGTTTCCTTGATGGCGTCCCCTTTGATGGTGGTAAAGCTGAAAACTATTCTTTAGAAATCGGTTCTAACCAATTTATTCCTGGTTTTGAAGAACAAATGATTGGTATGAATCCTGGTGATGTTAAAGATTTAAACGTCACATTCCCAGAAAAGTATCAAGCAGAAAACTTAGCTGGTAAAGCTGTTGTCTTCAATGTCAAATTACATGAAGTTAAGACAAAGAGTGAAGCTGAACTTAATGATGAATTCGTTAAGACTTTAAACCGTGAAGGTGTAACAACTGTTGAAGAATTAAAAGCTTCTACACGTAAGACTTTAGAAGATCAAAAGAAATCTGAATCAGAAAACACCATCACTGAACACATCATCACAACCGTTTTAAATAACGCATCCATGGATATCCCACAAGAAATGGTTGATGAAGAAGTTGCTCAAGCGAAAGAAAACGTTGTTAACCAAGCGAAACAGTATGGTTTAGAATTAGATATGTTCTTATCACTTTCTGGTGTTAATAAAGAACAATTCGAAGCACAACTTCAAGATGAATCCTTAAAGAGAGTTAAAACAACATTAGTTGTTGAAGCAATCGCTAAGAAAGAAGGATTTAAAGCAACTGCTGAAGAGCTCGTTGCAAAATACGATGAACTTGCTAAGCGTTACAACATGTCTGTTGAAGACATCAAAAAATACATCCCAGAAAATGCCCTTGAAAATGATGTTGTCTTAAACAAAGCTTACCAATTTATCTTAGATTCAGCAGTCAGAAAGTAATCCAAGGGACAACATTGTCCCTTTCTTTCCCATAATCAATTGGCACTCGTGCTAATCGATTGCAAATGGTATAAAATATGCTATAATCAAAGTGAAACTAGAAGAAGGATGTGAAGCCCTATGGAATTATCGAAAAGTCTACCCGCCATCGTCGTCCGTGGAACAGTACCTATTCCAAACAATGATTTTAGAATCGAAGTCGGACGTAAGGTCTCACTCAAAGCACTTGAAGAAGCGGAAAAGAACTTTGGTTCTTATGCGCTCGTCTTAATCCAAAAAAATCCACTCATTGAAGAACCTACAGTGGATGATATTGAAGCGTATGGTGCACTCGTTAAAGTCCAAATGAAGATTAAACTTCCAAACGATGCCTATAAAGTAAAACTTCAAGTCATTTCACGTATTAAAATCAAAGAGTATTTCTTGACGGATCCTTATTTTGTCGTTGAATACCAAGAACATGAATCCGTTGCTGGTAATGTCGATGAAGAAGTGACCTTGATCAAGATGATTGTACAAGAGGTTGCGAGTAATGCTCAAAACATCTTGGTTCCCAACAATCAAGTCTTGGAAAAAGTACAACAAGGCTTATCGACCGAAAAGATTTGTGATATCGTCGTTTTCAATTTGAAGTCAC
>MIDA01000001.1:22170-23551 GCA_001830045.1 Tenericutes bacterium RIFOXYA12_FULL_35_10
TTTAGAAGACATTAATAAACAAAAGATGATTGTTGATCTCGAACAAAAAATTAACGATGAAATTAAAAAATCAATCGATGAAAATCAAAAAGAGTATTATCTTCGCGAAAAGATGAGAGCCATTCAAAATGAACTCGGTGATAAAGCGAAGAAAGAAGAAGAAATTGATGAGTATAGAAAGAAGATTTTAGCTGCCAAGATGCCTAAAAACATTGAAGAAAAGGCGTTAGCTGAGCTATCTAAATACACATCAACACCTGCATCGATGGCAGAATCTCAAATCATTAAAAACTATTTAGATTTGCTTGTTGATCTTCCTTGGAAGAAAGCGTCTAAAGACAATTATGATTTAAAGAAAGTTAAAGATAAACTTGATGAACAACACTATGGTTTAGACGTTGTTAAAGAAAGAATTATTGAGTATTTAGCAGTCAAAATCATGACCAAGAGAAATCCACAAACCATTTTATGTTTTGCAGGGCCTCCCGGAGTTGGTAAAACCAGTTTAGCAATTTCGATTGCTGATGCTTTAGGCAGAAAGTTTGTCAAACAATCTTTAGGTGGTGTTAGAGATGAATCTGAAATCAGAGGTCACCGTAGAACCTATATTGGTGCACTTCCTGGTAGAATCGTTAAAGGCATGCGAGATGCAGGCACTGTAAATCCTGTCTTCTTACTCGATGAAATCGATAAGATGGCTTCCGATTATAAAGGTGATCCAGCATCAGCGATGCTTGAAGTCTTAGACCCAGAACAAAATGCGAAATTCAGTGATCATTACTTAGAAGAACCTTACGATTTATCACAAGTACTCTTTATTACAACCGCGAACTACTTAGAAAATGTCCCTGCACCGCTTCGTGATCGTATGGAGATTGTTGAACTCTCTTCATATACCGAACAAGAAAAGCATAAGATTGCAGCTAAACATTTAGTACCTAAACAATTAAAAGCGCATGGCATTTCACATAAAGAGTTTGAAATCAATGATGAAGCGATTTATTATATCATTCGTCACTACACGAGAGAAGCTGGTGTACGTGAGCTCAACCGATATATCGGATCACTCATTCGTAAATCGATTAAAAACATTTTGATGAAAAAAGAAACACATGTCGCAATAACAGTTGAAAACATTGAATCATTTATCGGTAAACCTAAGTTTACCCATAACAGTTCAGATGTCCAAGACCAAGTTGGGGTTGCTACTGGACTTGCATATACTGCATTTGGTGGTGACACACTTCCTGTTGAAGTCACTTATTATAAAGGAACGGGTAAGCTCGTCTTAACCGGTAAATTAGGTGATGTCATGAAGGAATCTGCAATGACTGCATTATCTTTTGTGAAATCAAAAGCGAAATTTTACCATATCGATGAA
>MIDA01000002.1:0-17354 GCA_001830045.1 Tenericutes bacterium RIFOXYA12_FULL_35_10
TGTTTGATCGTTGGTGCTGGCATCAGTGGTGTTTCCATTGCTTATAACCTTGCTAAAAAGGGTATGACAGGCATTCACGTTGTTGATAAGGGTTATTTTACAAGCGGTGCAACAGGACGTTGTGGCGCAGGGATTCGTCAGCAATGGGCAACTGAGATGAACTGTATTCTCGCAAAAAGAAGTATTGAATTTTTCGAACATGCAAAAGAGATTTTGGAATATGAAGGAAATCTTGAGTTTAAACAAGAAGGCTATTTAATTCTAGCAACTTCTAAAGAAGAACATGATCAGTTTACGAAAAATGTGAAACTCCAAAACAGTTTAGGCATTCCATCGAAACAGGTGAGTAAAGAAGAAGCTTTAAAGATTGTTTCCCATTTAAATCCAGATGCTTTTTATAGTGCAACATTTTGTCAAACGGATGGACATTTAAATCCATTTAAAATGACAGAAGCTTATTACTTAGCTGCGAAGAAACTGGGTGTAACTTTTTCATTTCATGAAGAAGTTAAAGCCATTGATGTCTTAAACGGTGAAATAAAACGTGTCCATACCAATAAAGAAACGTATGAAACGAACCGCATTGTGAACGCAGCTGGTGGTTACTCACATGAGATTGGACTTATGGCAGGCGTACATATCCCAGTTTATGCTGAAAATCATGAAATACTTGCGACAGAACCCGTTGAGAAAATGCAAGGACCGATGGTCATGTCATTTTCGAAAAATATTTATTGCCAACAAGTCCCTCATGGCGCATTTTTAATGGGTAGATCACACAAAGGTGCTCCTCATAACCATAATGTTGAATCATCATGGGAATTTTTAGATCACATGTCTAAAACACTTGTGGATATCATGCCAAAAGTTGCTGAACTTAGAGTTGTTCGTCAGTGGGGTGGATCTTACAACATGTCACCTGATCGTCAACCTATTTTAGGAGATACGGATGAACTTAAGGGATTTTACATGGCATGCGGCTTTAGTGGACATGGGTTCATGTTAGCTCCGATGACAGGATTATTACTTGCAGAAGTGATTTTAGGAGAAAAACCCTCGATTGATATGGAAACACTTCACATCAATCGATTCAAAAATCAAGAACAAATCGATCAAGAAAAATCAGTAGTATAAAAAGAAAGGAGATTATGATGGCAATCTATCATTATCAAACAGAACCACTTTTAGATTTTACAAAAGAGGAAAACATTAAAAAATATGAACAGGGTTTAAAGGTTGTAGAGGGGTACATGGGAAAAACCTATGAACTGATCATCAATGGTAAACGTGTTAAATCAGAAAAAACGATGGTATCATTAAACCCATCTAAACATCAAGAAGTCGTTGGTACCATTTATCAAGCGGGCTTAAAAGAAGCTGAAGAAGCGCTGCAAGTTGCTTTAAAAACGTTTGAAACATGGAAGTATGTTGATGCTAAAGTCAGAGCTGACGTCTTATTTAAAGCTGCTGGTATTATTCGAAAAAGAAAATTTGAATTTGCAGCACTCATGACGAAAGAAGCAGGTAAACCATGGGCAGAAGCGGATGCAGATGTTGCTGAAGCGATTGACTTTTTGGAATACTATGGTCGTCAAATGCTGACATTAACACGTATTGATGATGTTGTTTTATCAAGAAGAGATCTTGAAAGAAATGAGTATACGTATATTCCACTAGGTGTTGGAGCGATCATTTCTCCTTGGAATTTCCCACTCGCCATTTTAACTGGAATGACATCTGCTGCTATCGTTTCTGGTAATACGGTTTTAATCAAACCAGCATCAACCACGCAAGTGATTGCTTATAAGTTTGTTGAAGTCTTAGAAGAAGCAGGCTTACCACACGGTGTCGTCGCATTTTTACCAGGTAGTGGAGCCATTATCGGTGATTATTTAGTGAATCATCCGAAGATGAGATTTATCTCATTTACGGGTTCTAAAGATGTGGGTATGTCGATTTATGAAAAGGCTGCAAAAGTTCAAAAAGGTCAAATTTGGTTAAAGAGAGTCATCGCTGAAATGGGCGGAAAAGATGCAATCATCGTTGATGATGATGCAGATCTTGATTTAGCAGCAGATTCAATTGTTAAATCCGCATTTGGCTTTTCTGGACAAAAGTGTTCTGCATGTTCAAGAGCGATTATCCATGAACATGTTTATGATGAAGTCCTCTCAAAAATGACAAAACTTGTTGAAAAGATCAAAGTAGGAGACCCATCCGATATAGATACGTTTATGGGACCTGTCAACGATATTAAAGCATTTGAAAAAATATCTTCTTATTTTGCAATTGGTGAAAAAGAAGGTAAAAAAGTCATCGGTGGTATTGCTGATGGTAAAGAAGGTTACTTTATTCATCCGACCATCTTTAAAGATTTAGATCCTAAATCGACATTGATGCAAGAAGAAATATTTGGACCAATCTTAGCTGTTTGTAAAGTGAAGTCATTTGATGAAGCAATTGAAGTTGCAAATAACACAGAATACGGATTAACTGGTGCTGTGATTTCAAGAAATCGTATGCACTTAGAACAAGCAAGAAGAGAGTTCCATGTTGGAAATCTTTATTTAAACCGTAAATGCACAGGTGCGATTGTTGGTTATCAACCTTTTGGTGGATTCAACATGAGTGGTACCGATTCTAAAGCAGGCGGTCCAGATTATCTGATCTTACATATGCAAGGTAAAACTGTTTCTGAAACATTCTAAAAAAAAGAAGTACAAGATGATGTCTTGTACTTTTTCATTTTTAGAAGTAACGATGTTTGATTTCATATAAGAAGATGGTTGCTATCAGTAAATCTGCTGCGCCACCAAAGGATAAGTGATTTTCAATGGCATAAGTGGTGAAATCTTTAACTTCATCGAGATGTGTTGCATCAATAGAGGCAACCCTTTTTTTAATCATCATGTAGTTTTCAAAGCTACCTGAACGTTTCAATAGTACAGTATCATCAGTCGATCTGATCAATTGCTGTAAAACAACACGCATAAGTTCATCTGTTAAAGGTTGATCACCAATCAGATTAAGCGCATGATGAACTGATGGAAGTCCAAGGTACGCTTCACCGCGAGCACCTAAGATTTGATGCTCATGGTATGCTTTTTCGCCAAATGTTTTAGGCTTTTTTTCAAAGTCACTTAAAATATTTTGCGATAAGTGATGTATGTTTTGAAAGATATGATTAAAATCTTGTTTATGTTTAAGCGTGTAACCTAATGAAAGCGTCACTAAACCTAAGATAAAGATTAAACCTTTGTATGTGTTGATGCCTTCGGTATGTTTAAGCATCTCTTTTTCAGTTTTAATGCCTATTGGTCTTGCAAGATCAAGTAATAGATAGAGTTCATCATGTGTGTATCCAAGTTCAAAGAGTTTGACAAAATAGGGCATAATGAGTGGGTGTGAGTCTAACATGAGCTGATAATCCATGTCATGATGCGATCCCATACTTGTTGGTGTCACGAGACCAAATTTATGATCTAAATTGAGTTCTTTGATGACAGCATGTTCAGCTATTTCTTTAATTTCATCATCTAAATGCTGTTTGACGATACGTTTGATAAATGTGATGATATCCTTGACATCGTGTTTTCTTGAGCGAACACATTGGTGTGCAGGTTGATCACAGAGATAACACTTTCTTGGAGGTATTCCAAGTGATGATCTCGTCCATAATTGATCTGGGGTTTGCCATAAATCTAAGTCAATAAGTCGACCTAGAGGAATACTTTCTTCAAGTTGAATCAAATCTCGTTTAAACTGTTTAGCATTAAGAAGACTTAATGAAAAAAGCGTATAAGGACCATCAGATGAATCAAAACGAATGGTATCAGAAATTGTATATCTTTTTTTAATAAGTGATTCAAAAAAGCGTACAACAAGATATGCTTCATGAGATTCTCTTAATTCAGTTGGCATATTTGCACGAATGGAAAGAACCAATTCATGGCCTTGATGAAGCCATAATTCGATTGTTTTTGCACGTTGTTCTCTTGCTGCTAAAATGGTATCATGCATGAAAAAGTGCCTTGCCTTCCTTTGACATTAAAAAATTAAATGTTGCTTTTGGAACGAGTGGTTTAATGTCTTTATATTTTTTTTCTTGCATTAACTTCCTAACGATTGAAGCTGAAATAACCATGTCATGATGTGATTTGCGAGGGATGACTTTTAGTTTTTCACCGATTATTTTTTTCATGACTTCATTATATGCTTCAGTCGTTAAATCTGTAGGTTCTGTACCTACATAGCGATAATTTAGTTCAAACATGGGGAAGAAGTAATATTTAAATATGGATATATCAAGATTCATATATGCTTCTGAAATATCACTTAATTCTTTCATAAAATAAGTTGGAAATGTGGCTGAACTAATAATATAAGGTGTTGATTTTAAGACATGTACGTTTTTTAAATGTTTCGTCGCTTTTTTAACGATTTGATAACGAACCTCAAATGGAAAAACAGACTTGTTTTCTTCCACTAAAAAGATAATCACATCATTCATTTCTTTAGCACATGTTTCAATGAGATAGAGATGTCCTTTGGTCATTGGGTTACAATTCATAACGATGGCTGCTCTTTCACCGTGCTTCGGTTTTAATGTGAGTTTTAATGCAAGAAGATGATCAGAAATCGGATAAAGTTTATTTTCAAAAAGAACGAGTTGATCGGTTTCATATACGAGTGAGAAAGGATATCCCATGAAAAGATGTTTATTCTCAGGTTTCGTAAATAAGAAATATTTATTGATTTGTAATTCTTCAAAATGACGAATCACGTGTTGAAGTAAGATTGCGGTTAATTGTTCACCTTGTCGATTCGTGACAACACCAATCATTTTAATCACATTTTCGTGGGTGGAAATGGTTCCGATCATCTCTTGGTCATCATATAAGTTATAGGTTGATGAAACATGATTATCCATCGTAAGATGAAGCGACTCTAAAAGATGTCGTGTTTTTTCTTTTTCGGATTCATTTTTTACCACAACGAAATGATATGCCATTCTATTCTCCCTTGACTTCGTAAATGCTATCGATAATTGATCCATCACGATAGCGAACTACACCAACAATTTTCCCCTGAACATTCATGTCTTTAGGAATTCCTGTGATCTGATGTGCTTTATGAAGAAGTTCATCAATCGTCACAATTGGAAGAGAACTATCTTTAAGTAAGTGAATGAGGTCTTGTCTTTTAGGATTAATCGCAATCCCTCGTTCAGTGACTAAAACATCCACGGTTTCACCCGGTGTTGTAATTGTTCTTACTTTATTTTTTACCATAGAAAGTCGTGATTTGAGCAAATTTGTCGTAATAATCGTCAGTTTCGCACCAAATGCGGTGTCTGAGTGTCCACCACTACCGCCCATAAGGTGTCCAAATGAATCGGTTGTGACATTCACATTAAAGTTTAAATCAATCTCAGTGGCACCTAAAACAACCACATCGAGTTCATTGACTTTAGGTTGATCAAAAGGATTTCCATAAGATGAAGCACTCATCATTAAATGATTCTTATTACGTTGATAAGATTTGATAGCTTCTAAATCAAAACATTGAACATCATAGAGCTTTTCAAATAAGCCTTCTTCATGCATCGTGACTAAAAAATTGGTGATACCACCCGATGCAAAACGACCAACAATCTTATTTTCTTTCATGACGTGTTTGATATCTTGAGCAACTGCAAGTGAAGTACCACCCGCACCAGTTTGAAAACTGAATCCTTTTTTGATTAAACCGCATGCCTCTATTAAAGCTGCAGTATTTTTAGCGATTTTTAATTGAATGGGATCTCGAGTAGGTTTCGTTGTTCCACTTTGAATACCATTTGGATCGCCGATGGAGGGTATATGCAAAATGGCATCTACATATCTACCATCAATATCAATTGTTTTAACACGGTCAACATAATTATCCGTGACGACTATTTTTTTCTTCGCATATAGTAAATCTGGAATCGCATAGCCAAGTGTACCACACGCAGAAGGACCTTCCGTGCCATTACCGTGACCACAATGATCTACAGAAGGAACTGCAATAAATGCGATATCGATTCTAAGTTCACCTGATTCAATCGCTCTTGGTCTACCACCATGTGTATCCATGACAAGAAGTTCTTTTAAATACCCTTCTTCAATTGCTTTTGCAACAGGTCCATTCACGTAATTTGAATAGATTTGCGTAACGTTTCCTTGTTTAATCAATGAAACCATGGGTTCATGAACAGGAAAAATAGCACTAGGTGCTAATATCATATTCTTCAATTTTCTCTTTTTGATTTCAGATAAAACGAGATTTAATACAGCGTCACCATTTCTTAAATGATGGTGAAATGATAAAGTCATTCCATCTTTAATTTCAAAGGTATCAAAGATTTCAGAGATTTGGTGATAAACAGGTTTATGTCCACCACCTACAATCACTTCATCGATTAAAACGCGTTTTTGTTTCTTGATAAAAAAGTCAGCACCTTGATAAGGTAACATGCCTTCAGGAATTTGTCTTCCTAATCCATTGGTGATGGTAGTCATGATTTCACCTTCTCCAATAATTTTTTCGCACGATCAATAATCGGTTTATCAACCATTTTGCCATCCACTGAAAAGACACCTTTGTGATTAAGGAGTGCTTCTTTTTCCGCTTCAATCACACGTTTAGCATATACAATCTCCTTTTCTGTTGGAGAAAAAATGGTATTGATATCATCAATTTGAATGGGATGAATACATGATTTACCAGACATACCTAAACGCTTTGCATGTTTAGCATCTGCGATTAAACCTTCTTTATCAGATACATCAGTAAAAGGTGTATCAATGGCATCTTTTCCATAAGCTTTTGCAGCATAAATGACAAGTTGTCTCGCAAGTAGAATCTCCTCAGCATCTTTTGTTCTTTCAACTTCTAAATTGGTTGCTAAGTCTTCACCACCAAGAAGAAGCGCTGAAACTCTACTTAAAGATGCGATTTGATTAACTTCGAATAAGGCAATAGCTTGCTCAATGATTGGGATTAACATCAATTTCTTATCACGTTTTAATTTTTTCTCGAGTTTCTCGAGTTTTTCTTCGAGTTGAACAAGATCTTGATAACGTGCTTTGGGAACCATAATGGAATCAATTGGCCAACTTAATGCACGTTTTAAATCTTCATCTGCATAGATAGAATCAAGTTGATTCATACGAATGATAAGTTCGACACCTTCTAATTGATAGGTTTCAAAATATGCAGAAAGAAGGTCGCGTGCAGCGTCTTTCTCCATTAAACTAATGGCGTCCTCTAAATCAAAGATGAGCCCATCTGTATCAAATATATCTGCATTTTGCAGCATGGCTGGTGAATTTGCAGGAATAAAAAGTAAACTACGTCTCACTTTACATCCTCCAATCTTTTTAGTGCAGTTTTTAATCTTGCGGTAATGGTATAATCGAGTGCACCTTTATCTTGAATATGTACTTTGATGTTTTTAACTTTTAATTGATTTAACACATCTAAAATCACAGCAAGTATTTGATCACCGAAAGCTTCTTTAACGATGCTATCGATGATAATCTCTTGTTGATCTTGCTTGGTGACTGTAATCATACAGTCATTGGATTCTAAAGTTCCTGCTGTTGCATAAGTCATGCGTTCACCTACTTACGTGCTTTACTGATTGCAATCACACGTTCCATCATATTATTAACGATCATATATCCTGAATCGACATCCATTGCTGGTTTTGCTAAACATAAGTCTGCTTCGCATGCGATTGCGACAGAAGTCGTTGCTTCAGCTGAAATATTGGTTTCATTACATGTACCACCGCAATATGCACCAATCTTCTTTTCTTTACAGTAAAGAATGGCTTCAGCAATGTTATTAATACCACCTAGATCTGGTGTCTTAATTTGAAGCATGTGTCCTGCTTTTTGGTCAGCAAAGTATTTAATATCTTCAACGGTGTTACACCACTCATCTGCTACGATTTCAAGAGGTGTTCCAACTTCATCAAGTTTTTTAGTGATTTCACGAAGTGCAATCATTGTACCTTCGCGGTCGCCTGTATCAATCGGACCTTCAATGCGTAAGAAGAAGGGTTTTGCAGTTTCAGCTAAATCAATGAGATATGTAACAATTTTTTCAATGTCATTGTTAAAAGCTATGCCTAAAGTTCCATATAAATCGATATGGAAAACAGGGAGATAGTTTGGATCTGTTCTTTTTGCTAAAACACGGTCACGCATCCAAATGACATAATCTTTTAAGATTTCACCGTGGTAACCTAGTTTTTCTTTGACATTATTAATTAAAGCATGTGGCATAGAATCCACTTCTTTTAAAATCATTTTGTCGACGTTTGTATATCTATCATCACCCGATTGTGCAAAGATAGGAATACGATGTAATGTTTTTAAGGTTGGATGATATTCATCACGGATAACTTCAGCCATCGTACGTTTTGTTGAGATTGCTGTCGCTGATAATAAAGCTTGTGTAATACCATAACGTATTGCTGTATGGATACGGTTACCATCAATTTTCATGCGGTCATATTTTTCTGCTAAAGGTTTAAACAATAAAACATCTTCACCAACTAAAAAGGGTGAGATGTGTTTTTCAATAAATGGAATAAAATCTTCAGCTAAAAAGAGAGGATCTCTTCCACCAGCACCAGAGTATTGAACAGCAGCACAATCACCTACTGCAATATCCCCGTTTTCAAGAAGAAGTTGCACAGAAACAGCTTCTCCAGGCACTCTGACTTCTTTAAATCCATCTGTCATGGCTTCACCGATATACATGAAACCATCTTTCTTTGCATCTTTTTTGATAGCTTTTTGGTCATCAAAATAAAATCCTGTGTAACTTTTTGTTAGAATAACTTGTTTAATCTTCATGTGATTTACTTTCTTGCCTTCTGAGGTCTTCCAATCATTTCGCCCATTGATACTGCGTAAACATCATCAACGGTCATTTGGAACGTAATACTGCGGCCTTCAGTTTTTGCCCTTTCATCTAGTTTTGCCTTATGGAATGCTTTTATGTCATCACTCATACCTAAATTGCCAAATTCAAGGATGCGTACACAACCTTCGTTGTCTCTTGCTGGTAAAATTTTGTTTTGATTTTGTTTAGAGGGTGCAAAAGGTACGTCAATCACACCGAGTTCAAACGCTTTAATCGTACCAACAGCTAAATCACCATCACCCAGTTTAAACACATGATCCATTAAGCAATTAACTTCTTTACGGATTTGTTCTTTCTCAATGTCTAAAGCTTCTGAGGAAGGCATTTTTTGATCTTTGAGAAGTGATACAACCATTTTAGATTCACGAATTCCAAAAGCATTAATTTCTTTTGTTGGAACACCGATGGATTCATAAGGTGTTTTTGTGATCATTTTGGTTGCACCAGCAAGTGCTGCAACGGTAGATGCCATTGCAATTAAACCAGAAGCTTTAGCTTCATCTTGAGGAAACCCTCCCATCCACTGATGGAAAACGGTTGTTACATAGCAGTCATACCCATATCTTTTTAAATAATCATCGGTTAGTTCTTGAAGCATTTGAATGGCTGCAACATCTTGATTGACGTTACCACATTGGCCGTAACCAACCGTAATGTTTTTAACACCTTGTTCAGCAGCAAGCATCGCTTCAATAATACCAATCGTAATCGCAATCGATGGTGGAACAAGAGTGCCTGTGAGAGGTCCAAAAGGTTCACGGTTAATATGGATCCCTTGTTCCTCATAAAAACCGACTAAACGATCACAGTATTGCCAGTAATAAATAGAATCTGCGAGTGAAATGTTTTTCGCATAGGGAAGATTATACGAAATACCTCCACCTTCATTGGATGTCCAACCAGCTGCATGGATAATTTCAGATAATAATCTTGCATCAGGTGTACCGTGTCTTGCTTGCAAAGGCACATTGACTGAGTCTAAAACCTCTTTACATGCACTAACACCATGGTTAACTGCAGGAAAACCATTTAACATTGATCTTCCTTCTTTTTGAGAAACTAAAATACCTTCTTCAGCTTCAGCGTATCGATTTTGACGTGTGTATGAATCGATCGTAGAAGGCAGAAAATCAGCGCCTGCTGCTTCCAAATGGCGCATTAAATCGATGTGTTCATTTAAAAGTGCAACACCTGCACGAGGTTGAACATATGTTCTTTTTTCTTCTTTTGCACGCATCAATTTATATGCAAAATTTTTGTGATTAGGGACATTTTTTAATGTCTTAATCGTAAGATCCAAATCGAGTTGTGGATCCAATCCGGTTGGCCATGATGCCAAAACTTCTTTACGCATGGCAAGAAACTTTTCAATTGGCCATTTTTTATTAACAACTTGCATGATGTTCTCCTAAAGTTTAATCATTCGTTTTTTCATAATACGAAGTGCAATTTCTGGATAATCCATAGAAAGTAAACCCATTGCTGATAAGATATAATCTTTGTCAAGCATTACTTCTGGGTGTATTGGTCTAAGTTCAAGTGATTCTTTGTGTTCAATCGCTAAAGCTTTTTCTAAAAGTGCTTTGGGATGTGGACTATTGATAACAACGCCACCAGTTCCAATGAATAGATTGACATGAGACAAATCTTTACCTGTTTGATGATACATCATACCCATCGGTGTATAAACACCTTTTAATGTGCCAACATGTCTGCTTAATGCAACATCGATGCAGGTTGCTGCAAGTAGATCTTCATGTATATAATCTTCTTCAGTAACGGGTATAAAATCGATGTGTTCATGACGCATTTCACAGATATGTTCAATATCAACACCTTGATTGTGATAAGAAGCAATCTTTGATGGTGTCATTGACTGTAGTATACCTTTTGCAGAATAACGCATACCTAAATCACCTTCAACCGTACGTTTTGCGTAAGGTTCTTCAAGTCCAGTCATCACAGCATTCATTTTTGTAGGTAGTCCTGATGCAAGTGAATAAACATCTGTTGTCGCACCACCCACGTCAGCTAACATTAAATCACCTAATCCAGGTTCATCACCATAACCTTTTGAGAGTAGTTCAGCAGCCATTAACACGGCATGAGGTGTTGGTAGAACGACTCGGTCTATGATCGCTTCAACTTTTTTGATCCCTTTAGCTTCAATAATGTTTTTGACAAAAATATCTTTGATACGATCTCTGGCAGACTCAATATTTAACTGATTGAGCTTTGGCATGACATTATCGCACATAAAAAAAGTTTTATTTGCTGATGATAAAATCGCTTCAATATCATCAGATGCATCCTTATTGCCAGCAAAAACGATGGGAGCTTTAATGTTTGATTCAGCAAGTTTTTTGGCGTTATGAATAACGCATTCGCTGTTACCACCATTTGCTCCACCAGCAAGAAGAATGATATCTATTCTTTTGTCGATAATTTTTTGAATCTCTTGATTGTTGATATGATGTGATAAGACAAGCTCCACTTTAGCACCTGCACCTAAGCAGACTCTTTTTGCAGCTTCTGTGGTTAGTTCTTCAACTAAACCTATTGCAACCATCTTTAAACCGCCAGCAGCAGAAGAACATGCAATCACTTTTTCAAAGGTAACATCAGTATTCATTTTCTTCTTTAAGATAGATAATGTTTTTTCATAACCTTCAATGATGTTAGTTTCTACAGTTGTCACCGATTTAGCGGTTTGGATGATATCTTCACTCTCAAGGTCGACTGCAGTTAATTTGGTAAACGTTGAACCAAAGTCGACGAGTAGATAGCATCTCATTCTATGCCCCCTAAGTCTTCTTTAATCGTATCTAAAACCATATCGATGGTTGTTCCTGGTGGATAGACACGATCAAACCCCATATCTTTAAAACGCTTTTCAACATCTTTAAAATCTTGTTTACCTACGACGATATTGCCACCCACGTAAAGTAAAATATCGGTTAATCCGGCTTCATTACATTTATCTCTCATACCACGGCAATCAAGTTCACCATGTCCATAAAGTGATGAGACCATAATTAAACGAGCTGATGTTTCAATCGCTGCATTGATAAAGTCCTCTTGAGATGATAACACGCCAACATTGACGACATTATACCCTTCACGTGTCAACGTGTACTCAATGATTCGATTACCAACGGCATGAACATCAGCTCCGATAACGCCTATAACAATTGATTTCATTTTCTCCTCCAGCTTGCGTTATGACATAAAAATAAAACGCTTACATACACTTGTATTTTAATACAAAGCGACCAAAATTACAACACACTTCTGTCATTTGCGTTTGACTTTTTTTCGTGTATAATGAAGTTGGGTGATAACATGCGGGAAATAGAGATGAATTTCATCACACAAACGGTGAAAGAACTCGCGATTGATGCAAATTGCAACATTGGTAAATCCTTTATCGATGTACTTCGCGAAGCATTAAAAAAGGAAAAATCAGAGATCGGAAAAAATGTGATTGAACAAATCATTGAAAATGATACGATTGCCATGGAGAATAAAGAACCCATGTGTCAAGACACGGGTGTTGTGGTTGTCTTTGTCGAGTTGGGTTATGATGTTCACCTAAAGGGTGATCTTTATGATGCTATTAATGAAGGTATTCGTCAAGCTTATCAAGAAGGTTTTCTAAGAAAATCAGTTGCAAAACATCCCATTACACGAGGAAATACCAATGATAATACACCAGGAATTATACATGTAAAATTAGTTCCAGGCGATCAAATTAAAATAACACTTGCACCCAAAGGTGGTGGCAGTGAAAATATGAGTTTAGTGAAGATGCTGGTGCCTTCAGATGGCATTGAAGGTATTAAAAAACTTGTGCTTCACACGATTTTTTATGCGGGTGGGAAACCATGTCCTCCTTTAGTCGTTGGTATTGGATTAGGTGGGAATCTAGAAAAATCTGCGATCATCGCTAAAGAAGCGATCATGCGCGATTTACATGATGTTAATCCTGATCCTGTTTTAGCGAAACTCGAACAAGAATTATTAGATGAGATCAACACCCTTGGTGTAGGACCTATGGGATTTGGTGGATCAACGACTGCTTTAGCGGTTAAAATTAATGCGTACCCCTGTCATATTGCAAGTCTTCCGGTAGCCATCAATTTGCAATGTCATGCATCAAGACATAAAGAAAGAGTGATCTAATGAAAGTTCACACACCGATTAGAGAACAAGATATTAAAAACATGAGAGTTGGCGAAATCGTCTACATCAGTGGCATCATTTATACAGGAAGAGATGCAGCACACAAAAGATTAGTTGATACGCTAGATAAAGGCGAAAAACTACCCATCGATTTGAAAGGACAAGTCATTTATTATGTTGGCCCAACACCTGCTAAACCAGGTAGACCGATTGGATCTTGTGGACCTACATCCAGTTATCGTATGGATGCATATTCAACGAAACTCATGAAAGAAGGCATAAAAGTGATGATTGGTAAAGGTGATCGCAGTGATGCCTTTATCAAGGATATGATTCAAGAACAAGGTGTATACTTACAAGCTGTTGGTGGTGCAGGTGCCCTTTTATCACGCAAAGTTAAAACATCAGAAGTCATTTTGTATCACGATTTAGGTGCTGAGGCTATTTATAAACTTGAAGTTGAAGATTTCCCAGCGATTGTGACATATGATATTTACGGTGGAAATTTAATCGTTGATGAAGTTAAAAAATATCAAACAAAACCCTATGATTTTGAGGAACGCACTTAAACGTTCCTTTTTTATAAAACAAAATTTTAAAATCTCGATATAATAAAATTACAAAAAGAGGTGCATTTATGAAATTCATTAAAGTCGTACTCATCTTTCTTTTATCCGTTGTTATGATTGCTGTAATTTTCCTTGCAACGATGACTGTTTTAGAATATCGACCTAAGGCTATTGAAGAAGTTTCTATTGAAAACAATCAAGAACAAAGTGTTTTACTTGATACCGAAATGACCATCATGACATTTAATATGGGCTATGCAGGTCTTGGTGAAGATGAAGACTTTGTGATGGATGGTGGAACAAAAGGTATACCTGAAAGTAAGGATGTTGTATCTGCATACTTTGAAGGTATTAAACAAGTTCTATCAGACTATCCTGCTGATTTTCATCTCATGCAAGAAGTCGATTTAAAAGCAAGAAGAAGTTATAAAACAGATCAAGTCTTAGGTATCACAAATCATCTTGGTGAAACCTATAGTACGCAATTTGCATATAATTTTAAATCACCTTTTGTCCCGTTTCCAGTTTCATTAACTGATTATATTGGTTATGTTGAAAGTGGAATTGCAACATATACGACATATCGTATTGATCAGGCAACCAGATATCAATTTCCAGGTTCGTTTAGTTGGCCACTCAGAGTCGCAAACCTAAAAAGAGCAATGATGGTTTCTATCTTAGATATCGAAGGTTCAACTAAAGAACTCCATATCGTTAATCTCCATATGTCTGCCTATGATGCAAGTGGTACTTTAAGAGAACAAGAAATGGCATTTTTAAAGACCTATTTAGAAGAACAACAAACCCTTGGGAACTACGTCATTATTGGTGGCGATTTCAATCAAACATTCCCTGATGCAAAAGATCTATATCCCGTCAAAGATGGACTTTGGGAAGCGTATCCTATCGAAGCTGATTTTTTGCCAGAAGGCTATCACTTCGAAATTGACACACATAGTCCAACGTGCCGGTTACTCAATCAACCTTATGATCCTAATGATGAAGATACACAATATTACATCATCGATGGTTTCATCGTTTCAAATAACATTGAAGTCTTAGCTTATGATGGAACAAATATCGGTGCTAAAACGATTAACCTTGATTTTAGTTATTCAGATCACAATCCAGTTATTCTAAAATTCAAACTCATCTAGGAGGATATCTATGAACTTAAAATTGATGCAAGAAGATGTCTTTGAGCGTGTCGATAGACTCATTGATAAACATGGTCCAAGACTTGCAGGAACAAATGCAAGTTTAGATTGTGCAGAAGATTTATTTCAAGAATTAAATACATTTGCTGATCATGCAAAAAAGGAAGATTTTAATGTGTTCCAAGGTGCCTTTTTAGGTTGGATTCGCATACTTGTTTTCTCATATACGTTAGGACTTGTTTTCCTATGGCTAGGACTACCATTAATCACACTGATTGTAGCAATTATTTCAATCTTAATTTTGACACTTCAATTTTTTTTATATCTTCCTCTTTTAGATCGATTTTACCCAAAGAAAAAAGGAAGAAATGTTTACGGTATTTTAGAGCCAACAAAAGAAGTAAAGCAACAAGTTATTATCAGTGGTCATCATGATAGCGCACACGTTTTTAACTTTTTTATTCATCAACCAAAACTCTATAATTTAAGAACGACTGGCTCTATTTTCTTTGTTATTCTAATGATTATCTTGTCTGCTAGCTCACTCTTGTTTAAAGATGTTATATGGCTTTATTGGACTATCAATGTGGTTTTGTCTTTTGGCTTTATTTTGGTTGGTCAAATGTGGTTTTTCTCATCAAAAAAAGTTGCTCCTGGTGCAGGGGATAATTTAGTAGCAAGTTCGGTTGCCATAACTTTGGGTAAGCATTTTAGAAAGTTACGCGACCAAGGAAATGGATTAGAACATACACGAATCATTATCATGAGTTTTGATGCTGAAGAAGAAGGTTTAAGAGGTGCTCGAGCGTTTGCAAAAAAACATCAAGAGCATTTCAAAAAAACGAAGACTTATTTACTCAATATGGATTGTTTATATGATGAAAAAGAACTCTTCTTCTTAACATCTGATTTAAATGATTTTGTGAAACTTGATTCCTCATTAGCGGATGAACTTGTTGGTATTGCGCAACAATTAGATATCAAAACGAAAACACAGAAACAAGCATTTCTTACAGGTGGTACAGATGCTGCTGAACTTGCCAAAAAAGGTGTTCATGCAACTACTTTAATCGGAATGCCTTGGACAAATAAAGAGCGTAGTTTAGTTTATCATACCCCTCAAGACACAATTGATCATGTAAATCCAAAAGTAGTAGAAGATACACTTGCAATCTATGCAAGATGGATTTTAGAAAAAGATTTAATTTAAGGAGGCTTATTGCCTCTTTTTGATGATTGATAACCTATGTTATAATAAACATAAAAGATTTAACATGCTGAGGTCAACCATGAAAGAAACCAGATTGAATCGTATCAAAAAGTATGAATGTTCGTTCTTAACACTTTATGATGATGATGTCCAATTAGCTAATCAAAAGCTTGGTAAAAGAGTCGTGATTAAACACCCGGGTGGCGCATGTGTTTTACCGCTTTTAAGTGATGGAAGAGTGATATTAACTAGACAATATCGTTATCCCATTGAACAGATTAGTATTGAAATACCTGCAGGTAAAAAAGATGTATTAGGTGAGGACAGTTTAGCGTGTGCAACACGTGAATTAGAAGAAGAAACAGGTTATGTCTCAGATGATATATCACATCTTTTTACATTACATCCTTGTGTGGGATATTCTGATGAAAAATTAGATATTTTTATTGCGAAATCTTGCTACAAAAAAGAAAATCCCAAAGCGATGGATGAAGACGAAAACATCGATGTCTTTTTTATTGATCAAAAAGAAGCTAAACGATTGCTAGATTCAGGTGAAGTCACCGATGGTAAAACAATCATTTCACTTCAATACTATCTCATGATGGGGTTAACCTTATGAAAAAAAGATATATGGATATTCAGCAAAGTTTTTTAATGTCACTGCTTAAACCCTTAGTCTATCTATGGATGCGTCATGATAGCAAACGTAAAGTTTTTATTGGTGAAGGTGTTAATTTAAGACGCAAAGAACCATATGTGATGCTTGCCAATCATACGTTTATGTTTGATGTGATACATGTTCCATTAAGAGTAAAACGAGTCCCTTTTATAGTTGCTAACCAAACATTATTTAAGAAAAAAGCGACGAAATTTTTGGTAAGTCAAGTTGCACATGTCATCAGCAAACAAAAAGGTCAAAGTGATACTTCAACTGTCAGAGATTTAATCTCTGCAGTAAAAAGAGGGTATCCCATTTTAATTTTTCCAGAAGGTGACACAACCTTCTTTGGAGAAACTGGATACATTGAAGAATCAACGATGAAACTGATTAAAAAGCTTGAAATCGATGTAATAACCTGTAATGTAAGAGGCGGTTACTTATCTAAACCAAGATGGGCGACGGGAAAGAGAAAGAAACGCTATGCTGAATTCCATTACGAGCTAACCATCTCTAAAGAAAAAATCAAAGAGATGAGTGTTGATGAGATCAATGAAACGATTAAAAAAGCTTTATATCACAATGCATATGCTTTCCAAAAAGAGCGCATGATT
>MIDA01000002.1:17373-23499 GCA_001830045.1 Tenericutes bacterium RIFOXYA12_FULL_35_10
TTGCTAAAGGACTAGAGGATGTTCTCTATGTTTGCCCAGTATGTAAGGATCTACATACCTTAGAAACAAACGGAAATCATATCAGTTGTAAGTCATGTCACACCAAAGGCTATATGGACCAATACGGGTTCATCCATGGGTTTACATATGATAACTTAATTGATTGGAATCAATTCCAACGTCAATATAAAAAAGCATTAATCGAATCTTCGTTTGAAAGCAAGGCTATCCTCTATTTTGTTAATGAAAAAACGATGGGACTAGATCAAATTGGAGAAGTTAATCTAACATATAAAGATGAGAAGTTTTCCGTTGAAGGTAGTTATCATCAAGACATTCCAATTCATGAAATCAGTAATCCAACGCTAACCATGCGTCGTGATTTCGCGTTTTTTTATCAAGATAGAAACTATCTTTTCAAGCTTGAACATAAAGCTATTGCCTTCCTAAGAATTGCACAAGATAAATACTGAAAACATAAAAAAGGTATGGTATTGTAAGCCCTTTCAGCGTATAATAAAAGTATTGACATGAACGATGCCTAGAAGGAGATTTTTTTACTATGGAAATGACAGCTTACATCAAAGAAACACGTGATGCTGGTTTTAAAAAGGTTAAGAAACCAATCCCCGATCAGTTAAAACCAGATGAAGTATTAATCAAGGTTTTAGCGACATCCATTTGTGGAACAGACGTACATATATATAAATGGGATAGATGGAGTCAAGGGCGTATTAAACCACCACTAACTGTTGGTCATGAGTTTTCAGGTCGTGTGATCAAAGTGGGGTCAGAAGTAACAACGATAAAAATCGGCGATATTGTATCTGCTGAAACACATATTGTTTGTGGCACATGTGAATTTTGTAAACGTGGTGAGTACCATATTTGTGAAAACACAAAGATTATTGGTGTAGATACTGATGGTTGTTTTGCAGAATATGCGAAGATGCCAGCCTATAATTTAATAGTTAATCATACAAAAACAGAACCTAAATATTTATCGATTCAAGAACCACTGGGTAATGCTGTTCATACCATGATGCATTTTGATATCGTTGATAAGACAGTAGCTGTTGTGGGATGTGGACCTATTGGTTTAATGGGTGTTAATATTGCAAAAGCTATGAAATCTAAAAAGATTATCGCTATTGAAGTCAATGACTACCGCATTAAATTAGCGAAAGAACTTGGTGCAGATGTTGTGATCAATCCGTTAAAAGAAGATGTCATTAAACGTGTATTAGAAGAAACTGATGGCCGTGGTGTTGATGTTGTTACAGAATTTTCTGGTAACAAGCAAGCGATTGAACAAGCGTTTAAATACGTTAAAGCTGGCGGTAAAATGTCGATGTTAGGTATTGTGAGTTCGAACATTGAAATTGATTTATCCAATGATGTCGTCTTTAAAGGTGTAAGTATTTACGGAGTCGTTGGTAGACGCATGTTTGAAACATGGGATCAACTGACTGCCATGATAAAAAATAAACAACTTGATTTAGAAAAGATTATTACTCATTTTTATCCATTTGAAAAAATGGAAGAAGCGATGGCAACCATGATTTCAGGTGACAGTGGAAAAGTGGTTCTCGTCTTAGAATAAGGAGGTATTATGGCAACGATAGAACAGAAACTACAAGGTTTAAAAGACAATGGGACTTATCGTGTATTACCGGTGAATGAAGGACCTTGTGAAGCCATCATTAAACTAAATGGTCATGATGTTATTAACTTATCATCAAACAATTATTTAGGATTTGCGAATCATCCCAGATTAAAACAAGCAGCGATTGATGCTATATCTAAATATGGTGTTGGTGCTGGTGCAGTTAGAACGATCGTTGGTAATATGGATATCCATGAACAACTTGATGAAGTGATTGCTCATTTTAAACATGAAGAAGCAGCACTTGTCTTTCAATCAGGGTTTGCTTGCAACGCAGGCGTGATTCAAGCCATTGTTGATGAAGGTGATTTGATCATATCCGATGAACTTAATCACGCATCAATCATTGATGGTGTTCGTTTATCAAAAGCAGATCGTGCAGTTTTTAAGCACTCAGATATGAATGACTTAGAACGTGTACTCAAAGAAAAAAGAGCAAACTATCAAAATGTGTTGATCATTACTGATGGCGTATTCTCGATGGATGGCGATATTGCTAAACTTCCTGAAATCGTTAAACTTGCTAAAAAATACCAAGCTTTGACTTATGTGGATGATGCACATGGTTCAGGTGTATTAGGAAAATCAGGTAGAGGTACAGTTGATCATTTTAATTTGCATGGTCAAGTTGACTTTATCATTGGAACTTTATCCAAAGCGATTGGTGTTGTTGGTGGTTATGTATGTGGCAGTAAAGCATCACGTGATTGGTTACTCCATCGCGGAAGACCCCTATTATTTTCAACAGCCATGATGCCAAGTGCTGCAGCAGCAATCATTGAAGCATTTAAGATGTTAGAAGAAACAACGTCTTACACAGATAAGCTTTGGGATAATGCAAGATATTTTAAAGATTTGCTTAAAAAAGAAGGATTTGATATTGGGCATAGCGAAACACCGATTACACCTATTATGGTAGGTGATGAAGCGAAGACAATCGCATTTTCTAAAGAACTTCTAAAGCGTGGTGTTTACGTTTCTGGTATCGTATTTCCAACAGTTCAACGTGGTAAGGGTAGAATTCGTTGTATGGTTTCAGCACTTCACTCGAAAGAAATGCTAGCAAAAGCTGTTCAGATCATTACAACAACAGCAAAAGAAATGAGCATTTTATCATAATAACACACATATAAATATTAAATAAAACACTTCATCTTATGATACAATCAAAGTATATGAGAAGAGGTGTTTTTTATGCTAGAGAAGATGAGATCAAATCCAATTGCTAAAGTGAATACTCTAGGTCCATACCATGTTGAAAAAAATCAGTTTGCAAATTATTATCTCATCCATAAAAAAAATCAACACCTTTTAGTCGATTTAGCACCTATTCATTTCTTTGATCAGTTTAAACAAGACATTGAAAAAGACATACCGATTTCGTCAATTACCCATCTTGTTTTAATGAACCGCATGTTAACAACACTTCATGTGATAACAGAATTGATTCATAACGGATTCAAAGGTGTCATTGTTACAGATCGTTATCTTGCAAGTCAATTAGAAACATCGAAGCTCAATGTAGATATTTATGTGGTTGATGATCATCAGTATCAGTTAAAAAATGGTGAAGAAGTTATTTTATCATTTGCAACTATCCAATTTTTGCCATATCCTGATATGATTGTCACGTTTGAACCAGTTCAATCCATCTTATTTCCGGGATTATTATTTTCAAGTTATCAAGAGGATTTAAATCCTCTCACTGATACTGATCTTCAAAAAGCGATTTTCACATTTCACAAAGAAATCATGCCATCTTCACAATTTATCGTACCAGCACTCACAAAAATTGAAAAATTAAAACCTAAAATCATTTTACCAGCTTATGGTACACTCCTTGATGAATCTCTTGTCCTATTAGCGATGGAGTGGATGAGAAAAATGAGCTTTCATAATAACTACATCAGCAACAGTAAAACAGGTGGAGCCATTGAAAATTTAGATTATTTTATGTTGATTAACCAATTAATCATGGCACTTGAAAAACACTATTCACGCATAGAAATCTTAAATACATTTATTGGTTCAGCATTTAATTTAGATCACGAAACATTGACATTAAAGAAAACATCACTTGCCAATTATAAGATGTGGCATCAGTTTTTTGATGTTGTTTTCTCAAAAAAAGGAATGTCTTGGCTCATTATCATGGAACCCACACTACAGCACTTGATGCGTACTTATGGTGTTGAACTTCCTTCCATTTACCGCACTGAAACGATGAAATTAAAAGAAGAAACGCGTTTACTAGAAGAAAAAAGAAATGAGCTTGAAACACATCTATCGTTATTAAAACAACAAATCGATGAAGCAAAAGATGATATTGTTAGAGATCCACTGACAAAACTTTATAATCAGGATATGCTTAAGCATATGATGAAAGAACATTTTCAGTCCTCACCTGTATCTGGTAGAACACGAGGTCTTTTGTTGATTCAACTCGATCAACTTCAAGATATCAATAAGCGCTATTCTAAAGAGACAGGTGATGAATCAGTCAGAAACATGGTCTATGTAATCGATCAAGTTAAAGATCAAAACGTTGTCTTATTTAAACAAAGTGGACCTGGTATTTTCGCACTTGTAGAAGATGTCAATAAAAAGGAAATAATCAACCAAAGTATAAAGTTTAAAAACAGTATTGCAGAATCCACATCGTTTATCGAAAAAGTCAGTGTTTCTATAGCTATTGTCACTTGTGAGGAACTTGATCCAACCTTGGATATGGATGAGAAAGTGAAGTATTACTTTTCTACTTTGGAAAAAAGAATCGCTTATGCCAAACTTAAAGGTCAAAGCCAAATCATTGATGAATCTATCGTCATTCCTGATCAAGCAGAAGGTTTGATCTTGCTAGTTGATCAAGATGAACTCAATAGAAACATGCTTTACCGTATTTTTAAACGTATTAATTTCGATGTTGTTTTAGCTGATTCCGTGGTTGAAGCATTTCAACTCATACAAAAACGTAAGATTGATGTTGTCATCTCAGAAATTAATTTATCCAAAATGGATGGATTCCAATTAAAAATGATGATGAATGAATCCAAAACATACCATGAGATCCCATTCATTATGGTTTCACATAACAAAACCATCGATAATATCAGAAGAGGTAATTTGCTTGATGTTGACCTTATTTTAGAAAAACCGATAATTCCTGAAGAACTCATCGGACATGTGAAACGCATGAAGGAGCGACATAAGTCATGACAACCGAACTCGCTCTGTTAATCGCACTCTTCTTTTTATCATTTATCTTTATATTGATGGATTTAATTGTCTTACAAAAATGGGCATTAAAGAAAGAACAGCACTTACAAGGTGTGATTCGCGATATGGTTTTTTCGACCTATATGGATGGTGAAGAAGCGACTGTCAAGGTTAATCATCGTTTCTTTTTTGATGTTTTCATTGATATTGAAACACAGGTCACTTTAGACCCTGAAGTAAGAAAAAAGATTGTGAGTGATTTGCTTAAAATGCCTTTTACAAAAAAGGAGTTTCATCGATTAAACAGTATGTTTTCAGTTAAGCGAAGAAAAGCAATCTTTTATCTTTCTCATTTAAGAACGAAAGAAGCAGTTGATACTCTTAAAAACCATTTCAAAAAAGAAAAGAATGAGGCTGTACGTTTCTATTTGTCTTATCATCTTATGTCGTATTTAGATCAAAAACTAGTTGATCAGATCATCTCATCTTTAGTGGGATCTTCTGAGCACTACCAAAGATGGATGCGTAACTTAATATCAAATCATTACACGTTGATTAAACCTTATTTAAAAGACATTTATACAAATCATTCAGATGAAGTCGCTTATCTACTTTTAGAAATTGCTGACCATCACTTAGAAGAACCACTTAAAAACTATACACTTAGAATATTTAATGAAGCATTGCTCAATGAAAGCTTACAAAAAAGAGCACTTACTGTCTTATCACACCAATACCCTGATTTACTACACTCTCCAGCATTTCTTAATCATGAAAAACTTTGGGTGAGACAAACTGCAATCAAAGCATGCGGTCAAACACACACAGAAGTCATGATCTTAAAACTATTAGGTTTGTTAAGTGATGAAAAACATGAAGAAGATGTGACACAAGCCATTTCGAAAATCGTTTTTGAAAAGAAAAATCTCTTATTATTCATTATTGAACAATATGCAAAAGAGAAAAAAGTCATTGCTAAAAGAGTCATTGCACGCGTTTTATCTCAAGATATTGACTATTTAACCTTAAAGCTAAAAGGTGGAGGTTATGATTATATCTTGAGTATTCTTGAAATGATTTTTGAACTTCATGTGATTGAAGACTTTATCGATTTCATGAACCACAATAAAGATCAGTCCCTTGAACTTAAGTATCTTCCTCTAATCAAAAAGTATGCAGCAAATGATGATTATATTAGAGAGCAACTTCAAATTTATGCAACACGACAACTACTCAATAAATTA
>MIDA01000003.1:0-337 GCA_001830045.1 Tenericutes bacterium RIFOXYA12_FULL_35_10
TCCTGGCTCATTAATTGGGGATACATCGAGGCTTGTCTTTTGGCATCTTGATAATCTTCGGGAGTTAATTTTTTTCCAAAGAGGTAGCTATAGGCATTTTGTCTTTTTTCAAAAAGTTTGAAAAAATTTATTTCTGTTTTTTTAAACGATATGATCAAAATGGTGATAAAAAAAATAAGTAAAACTGTTTTACCTATTTTTTTAAAAAGAGATAAGGGAAAAGGGTTCGAAGTCATGGCTTACTTTCCAATCTTTTTTTTACAGACATCAAATATCTAATAATATTATATTCTTTATCATTGGTCTTTTCAAAGCCACCATTGGCCAGGATAGCTGT
>MIDA01000003.1:403-22846 GCA_001830045.1 Tenericutes bacterium RIFOXYA12_FULL_35_10
GAAATCACCAGAGAAAAGTGCTTCAGTGACTTTGAGTGCTTGAGTTAACGCTTTTTCACCATGAACAAGTTTAACGACTTCAGAAGCTAACTTCTTTTGTGCGCCTCTATTTTCCGGATGTTCTTTGAGTTCTTCAACTAACTGATCAATTTCTTCTTTATCTAATAAGGTTAATGTCTTTAAGTAGTTAACGACGTCTAAATCTGATGCGTTAAAGAAGTATTGATAAATCTCATAAGGTGATGTGAGTTCAGCATCTAGCCATAATGCACCAGATTCACTCTTACCAAATTTAGTTCCATCAGCTTTAAGTAATAGCGGTGAAGATAAACCAATCGCTTGATTGTTTTCACCTTCTAATTTACGGATGAGTTCAAGTCCAGTGGTAATATTTCCCCACTGATCAGATCCACCAAACTGCAATTTACAATCAAGTGTTCTGTATAGATGAAGGAAGTCAATCGCTTGAATGAGCATATAAGAAAATTCTGTATATGAAATACCTACATCTAGTCTTTTTTGAACTGTGTCTTTAGCAATCATGTAATTGATCGAAAAATGTTTACCATAATCTCTTAAAAACGAGATCATATCAATCTTTCCTATCCAGTCGTAGTTATTCACAAAAATCGCTTTTTCTGGATTCAAAAAGTGTTGGAGTTGAACTTTAATTTTTTCAGCATTTTGTAGTGATTCTTCTAAAGTTAAAAGCTTTCTTTCTGAGGTTTGTCTTGGATCACCAATAAGACCTGTTGCCCCACCGATTAAAACAATGGGTGTATGTCCGTATTTTTCAAGCAACATCATTCTGACCACTTGAACAAGATGACCTACAGTCAGTGATTCGCCTGTTGGGTCAAAACCACAGTAAAACTTTATCTTTTGGTCGTTTAATAATTCTTTTGTTTTTTCTTCATTGGAAACATCTTTAATAAGACCTCTCCATAATAATTCTTCATATAGTTTCATAAAATTGTCCTTTCTTAAATAAAAATCGTCCCTAGATGTAATAATCTAAGGACGAAATAAGTTCCGCGGTACCACCTTAGTTCCAGAAAAATTCTGGCACTTCATGTAAAACATGTGATCTCCATAACTGTATTTCAAGTCCTGTTTTCTTTCCATGTTACACCCTCATGGAATCTCTATATAAGGTTTTCAAGCCTTTACTTGCATTATATCATCGATCGATTTAGTTGGTTGTTTGACGCTTCACGATATAATGTGGTAGCGTAATTCTGATGTTATCAACATCTTTTTGATTCATTAATTTAGTTAATAAACGCATGGATACAGCACCAATGTCATAGACAGGAACATCAATCGATGTGAGTGTCGGACGTGATAAAAGTGCATATTTGGTATTTTGGAATCCAGCAACAGCAAGATCTCTTGGTACTAAACGACCGTTATCTCTTGCGATATTCATAAATGATACGGCTATAGAGTCTCTCACACCAATGGCTGCATCAATTTTCTTATCTGCAAAGAATGTAGAAAAATGTTGACGGTTAATGTTGGTGTCACCGCTGGTTCTAAAAATCTTGGGTTCAAGTCCAGCTTCTTCCATGGCACGTGTATATCCAGCTTCTTTTTTATCATTCACTGAATATCTTCTTGCAGTTGAAAGTAGATAGATATTTTGACGATGATCATTGATCATAATCTTTGTGATTTCGTAGCCTGCTTTTTCATAGTCAATGGAAACGGTTGGTACATCTGGATCGTCTGAGACGACATTAGCAAACACATAAGGAATGCCATTTGAATTAAACATGCGTTTAATATCATCAACACGTTTTTCATTGAGTTCATCATTTAAGTATAAGACGCCATCAACTTGTTCAGCCACGATGTCATGGAGCGTATCCATCACATCCATGTCTTCACGAATAGAAAAAAGTTTTATCGAATATTTATAGTTTTGTGCGATATCACTAATTCCACCAAGCATTTCAGCAACAGATGCACGTGTGATATCTGAAATGACAACCCCTACGGTCGTTGTTTTACGGCTAGCAAGCCCTCTTGCAATGACATTAGGACGATAACCTAACTCCTTGATGACCTTTAAAACACGTTGTCTTGTTTCCTCTTTGACCTTTTCAGGATTGTTGAGTACGCGTGATACAGTCGCTAATGAAACACCCGCTGCACCAGCAACATCATAAATGGTTGCATTACTCATGGAATTCACCTCATTTTCATATATACGGCATTCATTATAACATAAAATGTAAAGGCTTTCAAGTGTTTTATGAAAATTGTTTCATTCGTTTACATAAAAATAAGGAGGCTTGTTAGCCCCCTTACCTTATTACCGCTTTTCTTTAATTCTAGATGCCTTCGCTGACAATGTACGGATGTAGTTAAGCTTAGCTCTTCTAACTTTACCAACACGTGTCACTTCAATGCGGTCAATCGTTGGTGCATGTACTGGAAATGTACGTTCTACACCAATACCGTAGGATACCTTACGAACGGTAAATGTTTCAGAAATACCTCCGCCTTGTCTTTTGATGACGAGACCTTCGAATAACTGAATGCGTTCGCGATTTCCTTCTTTAATCTTGACGTATACTTTAACAGTATCACCAGGATAGAAGGTTGGTACATCTTTGATATACTGCTGAGTAATAGCTGCAATCAATGCTTGTCCTTTTAATCTTGACATGTTCGACTCACTCTCTTTCTTCCAATGTTCATGTCATCTGACAGCGGACCATTGTGCATAAATAATTTAATACGGCCTTTTTATTATAACAAAGTTATATGAAACATGCAACACTTTTTCTATTCAATTTCTTCTGTTATCATCTGAACGAGATAATATGGATTCTCTGTTCTAAAATAATCAGAGAAAAAGATCTTTTCATAAAATTGTATGGTTTCATAAATCTCTTGTTGCGTATCTAAAAATGTTTGGATATCGACTTCGCCGTAAACTACTTCCCCAAAACGAACGCGATAACTTGATGAAATCCAGTTTGAATAAGATAAGATGATGGGTCGATCTTCTCTTTCATCGATAAACAGACTTTGCCCATAATAGAAATCTTTGTAAGATGAAATACCTAGAAGGTCTAAAAGTGTTGGGGTGATGTCATAATGTGATGCTAACATTTGGGTTTCGACAGCTTCAAAACCTGGTAAATACATCAGGAATGGCACTTTTTCTATTTCAAATGGGATGTCACTGTTCTCTGTTTTTTCAATTGTAATTTCTTGTGATGAATAGTTCTTATGATCACTAAACATAACAATGATGGTATCATCCATAAGACCTTTAGATTCAAGATCATCAAGCATAATGCCTAAGCCTTCATCAAAATTCATTTGCGCTGCTGTGATTGTCTTATACTCTAAAGATTCATCTTGATAACGTGGATCTTGTTCTAAGATATCATAATAAGCCTTTAATGATTCACGATACTCATCATGTGGACCATGTGGTGTTACCGTTAATACAAAACTAAAGAATGGGTTATCTTGAACAGGTGCAATCTTATCTTTATATGTTTCAAACATAATGGAATCTAGCGGCCAAGATTCATCTTCTTCAATACCTAAACCTTCAAACCCTAAATAATGTTCAAAACCAATGCTCATGTGCATTTCATCACGATTAAAGAAATCACTATAGAAATTATGGAAAGAATGCGTGTTATATCCTTCTCTTCTTAGCATTTCTGGTAATGCGGTCGGATATGCATTATCTGCATGTGTATACATGTAATTGTCGCCTTGGAAATACATGAGTGATGTGAGTGATTTAAACTCTGCATCATACGTATAATTTGATTTAGCTGCAGAGAAAAAGTTTGTAAAATACATACTTTGATTTCTAAGTCGGTAGTAATTGGGTGTATATTCTGGAGAGAATGCGTATTCTTCACATGTTTCACACATGATCATGATGACATTTTTTCCTTCAAACATACCGAATAAATCGGAGGTTGGTGCAAATTCATCACCAGCTTCTTCGTTAATATCAACGACATACTCATCTTTATAAATAAGAGGTTTAATCGCATTTGATGTGTAGGTTATAATATCTTTTGCATGATATGTAATCGAACCAAATTTTTGAACGAATAAGGCTTTATCAGATGGTGTATCAAATAAAATTTGATCTGCGTGATCGATAATTTTTGGTGTTAACCATAAACCGAGGACAGATAATGCAAAATAAATCGCATGTTTTGTAAAATGACGTTCATGCTTAGCATAACGCATTTTTACAATTCGATTTAACACATATGCCATACCAAACACGAATACTGAAATTAAAATCCATTGTGGAAGAGTATACGCATAAAGTGGATTATATTTCAATCCAATTTCCATGGTATTTCTTGCAGATTCTAAGAGCATTGCAATGGATGTGACATCATCTTTAAAGAAATATAAGACGCTATCTGTAATAAAGAATGTAAACATCACTAAGATGAACACTGTATACATGATAAAGCGTTTTTTATAACTTGCTATAAATGAAATGGCTGATAATACAACAGCTACATTAAAAAATGCGATAATCCAATGACGAAAAGATATGGTGAATCCATATCTCAAAATAAAAATGGTGTCTAATGCAAAGATAATGGTAATGACAAGTAACCATTCGATTAACATTGATTTAGTTGCTAATTTCTTGATGAAGTTCATCGTCGGTTCTTCCTTTCAGATTATTTCATAATCTTTTCTATAATATCTTATATCCAATCATATAAAAAATCAAGCATATGAGTTTATAAGCTACTCTTTGCTTACTTTCGATAGGATCTTTTTTTCTTCTTCAGTAAGAATAATCATCTTAATCAAATCAGGTCTTTTCGAAAGTGTTCTTTTAACAGACTGTTCTTTACGCCATGATTCAATGTTTTGATGATGTCCTGACAACAAAATCTCAGGTACACGATAACCTTCATAACTTTCGGGTTTCGTGTATTGCGGGTATTTTAGCCAACCTTGTTGAAGTGAATCTGTTTCACTCGATTCTTCATGGATGACACCAGGTATTAACCTAGATACAGCATCCGATATGATCATCGCAGGCATTTCACCACCTGTGAGCACGTAGTTACCGATAGATATCTCTTCATCGATCAAATCTTCAACTCGAGCATCGATACCTTCATAATGTCCACATAAGATGATTAAATGTTTCTTCTTAGATAATTCAATCGCTTTTTTTTGATCAAAAACGTTTCCTTGTGGTGATGTCATGATAATATGTGCATCTTCGCTTTTAAGTGTTTTAATCGCTTCATAAAAGGGTGGAAACATCATCAACATCCCCGCACCACCACCATATGGTGTGTCATCAATACGATTATGTTTTAAACTGCTATAATCTCTTAGTTGATGTGTTTTAATGTTTAAAAAACCATCTTCTATTCCTCTTTTAATAATGGATGTGTTTAAAAAAGGATCAAAAAAATCTGGGAAAATCGTGATGATATCAATCTTCATAACAATCCCTCAATCGGTGTAAGAATAATCTTATCTTCTAAAACATCCTTAACAAAAACTTTGTTGAATGGAACCATTGCATCTTTACCTTGGAGCGTTGTAACTTCTAAAAGATGACCCTGTGGAACAGGAATCATCGATTTAACATGCCCTAATAAAGCACCCTTATCATCAACACAAGGTTTACCAATGAGTGTCATATAATGATAGTCATCTTCTTCTAGTTCATCTGAGACATCTTGATCAGAATAAACATCTAAACCCTTATACATTAAAATATCATTAATGTTATCATAACCTTTAAATTTTACAATCAAAAGATTACCTTGAGGACGAACACGTTCAACCTCAAATTCTTTTTTGCCGGTCTTTAAATCAACATAGATGACAGCACCAACGAAAAAGCGGTTAAAATCACTTAAATTGTAGATTTTAACCTCTCCTCTAATGCCGTGTGTATTTGTTATATGACCAATGAGATACTTGCTCATATTAAAATGAGTCAATATCGATTTGTACGCGTTTACCTTCTTTAGAAGCACCCGCATAGACAATCGTCCGCATAGCACTGGCAATTTTGCCGCCTTTTCCAATCACACGTCCCAAGTCAGCTTCATTGACTAAAAGCTGAATGGTAATCGTATCATCATCTGTTGACAAGATTTTAACTAAAACATCATCCGGGTTAACGACTAATGGCATTATCATATTTTTGATCAGTTTTTCAAAATCAACCGCCATGATTGGTTCCCCCTTTGATTATTTTAATACGCTGTACTTCTTTAACAAACTTCTTACAGTTTCAGTTGGTTGCGCACCATTTCCAATCCATTTTTGTACTTTGTCACCGTCGATATTTACAAGTCCCTTAACAGGATCATATGTACCTACGATTTCTAAGAATTTTCCATCTCTGGATCTATTGGATTCACTAGCAACAACTCTGTAAAAAGGTGCCTTGTGTGTACCAAAACGTTGTAAACGAATTTTAACTGCCATGTTATTCACTCTCTTTCTTCTTTATAATCCATTACTATTATAACGAATTTTTTTCTGGTGTCAAGTCTTTTTGCTTAACAGATTAAAAATTTAAATTAGGATCAAATGTTTGTGAAGTTCCAACATGCTTAAATCCCTTCACATCTTTGAGTTGTTTTTTGAGTTGAGCTTCAATATCCTTATCACCATAACATATGGCATACCCTTGTTTTTCAGAAATATAAGTGACATCTACGGGTAACGTTTTAAGTTTTTCTAAGACTTGCTTGCCTTGATAAAAGACAACATATTGCATACGGTTAGCGTACATGACAACTTCCTCCTTTTTGAACTATACCAAGCTTATTGGGTGTTTTAATATGCGTTGAAACTGTATCAGTCATCGTTTTAAGATAAGCATTAATGTCATCTTGAAACGATTTTTCTAGTTGGAAATAGCGTGAAACTTCTGGTTTTGCATAAAGCGTAGCTTTTGCTTCTGAAAAATCTTTAACTGCTTTTTTAAAGTCTGGGTGATACGTTCCACCTGTTGCCATCACATCATCATAAATGTGTTTAGCGTTTTGAAAAACTTTTATTTCCTCTTGATACGTGTTCATGATATAAAGATCCAATGCTTTCATTTCAGTAAACATGGGATCTTGTTTTAACTCATCAAGCACGATATATGCTTGTAAGATGATTTCAGTCATAAAGTTGCTCCTTATTTATTTCGATATATTCACCTGGTTTAAGTTCTCCAAGCTTAAGATTTCCGATGGATACACGTTTTAAATACGTAACTTCGTATCCAACAGCTAAAAACATGCGTTTGACTTGATGAAATTTTCCTTCATCAATGGTGATGTAAACATCATCTCCAGAAATACTCAAATCAAGTGCTTTTGCAGTATATAGTTCATCTTTCGCATCTTTGATTATAACACCATCAAGCAATTTTTCATCAAAAATAAATGGACGGTCAAGTTTTACCTCATAGACTTTCGGTAAATGTTTTTTAGGTGACGTGATCTCGTGCACAAGTGTGCCACTTGTGGTTAAGACTAAAAGTCCTTCTGCATCAAGATCGAGTCTACCCGCAATTGAAAAATCAAAGCGTGTATAGGGGTCTTTCAGTAGATTGACTGCACAGGGATGCAATCTATCTTTATTTGCAGATAAATAACCTTTTGGTTTATACATCATTAGATGGATTTCAGGTTTATAATAAACGATTTTGCCATCGATAATAACATCAAAGATCTCTGGATTAATTTCATCTTTTGGATTCATTATACGTTTATTACTCACAGCCACAACGTGCGACTTCAAAAAATCTTTTGCTTCATTTCGACTACAAAATTTGAGTTGACTCAAAAACTTATCGATACGCATCCTTGTGCTCCTTATGATATAATAATCTTGAGGTGTATGATGATGATAACCATGAAAAATGTGATACGCGAAGGTCACCCAACACTGACCAAAGTCGCTCAAGATGTAAAACTACCCCTATCTCAGGCAGATAAAAAATTATTAAAAGATATGTTGCAATATGTCATTAATTCTCAAGACGATGAGATTGCAGAACGCTATGAATTAAGACCCGCTGTAGGTATTGCAGCACCTCAGGTGAACCAATCAAAACGTATGTTTGCGGTTCATGTTAGAGATTTTGATGGCACGCTTTATTCTTATGCACTTGTCAATCCTGTATTAAAAGCGAGATCAACAGATATCATCTATGTGCCTGGTGGCGAAGGATGTTTATCCGTTGATAGAGAAACTGAAGGGCTTACGCCACGTTATGGATCTGTTATTTTTGAAGGATTAAACTATGATGCAGTAACAGATACGCTTGTTCCAGTTGAACTTAAATTACATGGTTATGTTGGTATTGTTTTCCAACATGAATTTGATCATATCAATGGTATTATGTTTACCTCTAAACTATTCCCAAGCTTACCCAATGCAAAACCCGCATTTGAGTTTGTCACTGAAGAAGATGAGGAATCTATTTAAATACAGATTGAATTAATTTAATTTGATTATCATAAATGTCATCTTCGGTGACATTTTTTGTTTCCTCATCCGGAAAAATGCGTCTTGATAATTCACGGAGTTGTGTCTCTTTTTTCTTTTTATCGTTTGATAACAACTTTTTAAAGAAACTTTGTTTTTGTTCCACTTCTTGGAAAACTGTTGAACCAAAATGATGATCTACCATGATAAATCCATCGAAGCGATCACGTTGTAGTTTTTTTAATATCTTTAAAACATCGGATTTACCAAAACCAAGAAGTTCTGGATTTCCTTGATGGTTAGCATCGTGCACAAAGATTGCTGAGATATAACTTCTAAGCAGGCGGTACGAAGTCGTTGCTGATTCGTTATTCATCATTGTTAAAACCGGATCAAACGCCACACTTAAGTGCTTGGATTTCATCTTTTTTAAAATGTAGGCATAGGTATTTGCTTTATACCCTGAAACAGGCATCAAAATTACTTTTTTTGATGACCGCATCGCTTGGTCAACGTAATCACCTAATCTTTTTTCAATAGTATCAAACTCTTCAATGACATTGTTAATGATCGGTAGTCTCAGTAAAACATGATTAACCTTAAGTTTATCAGAAACTTTTAATAGATATTTAAACTCATCAAGGGCATTCGCATGCTTACGATCGTCATAAGGATCGTAGGGCATAATCTCTGTATCAATTAAAGATAACTTGATGCGTTCACCTTTCGTGTCCATGATGATTTTTTTAAGTTCTCCATCTGTACATTCAAGCAGAGGTTGACCTGAAAAGCGACGTAGTGCAAGTGTATCTATGCCATGTTTTACTGCTTTATTCATACTATCTTGTAGACTTGATTTTCCATTTTGATCAAAAAAACCTGTGATGATAACTTTCATAATTCCCTCCACGTATACATTAAAATAGCACCAGCAACACTGACGTTTAGACTTTCCACACGTTTCGTTTCAAGGTGTACTGCGCCGTCTGCTATTTTTTTAATGTGTTCAGAGATACCATGTCCTTCATTGCCAAGAATCAAAACGATTTTATCATCGAATGCAGTGATTCCTTTTTCATGCGCATCTGCATACATGATATGGTAACCTTGTTGTTTTAATTCACTTAGTGGTTCTAAAAGTGGTTTTCTCTCAACAAAAACATCAAAGATGGCACCTTTTGATGCGCGAATTGTTTTCTCATTGTAGAGATCTGCACTTTGATTACTTAAAATAACATGTAAAAATCCAAAAGCGGACGCGCTTCTAATCAGTGCACCAACATTATCTGGATCTTGTACATCATCTAAAACAAGAATACGGTTTGACTTGATTTCGGTTTGTTCTTTCTTACAGACAGCGATTAAATCAAAAGACGTTTCTGCTTGTTGGAACTCTTTAAAAAGAATCTCATCATAAAGTGTGCCCTCATATTCAGGATTTGATGTGATAATTTCATGAATCACACCTTTTTTCTTTGCTGCATCAACTAAATGTTTGCCATAGACTAAAAAGAGACCGTGTTGATCACGATGTTTTTTCAATTTAAGTGATTGATAGAGTTTAAAGTTCTTATTCTGTTTTGAGGTAATCAATGGTGCTCACTCATTTCTTTTTCATAGTTTTCTATGGCTTCTTTAACGGTAAACCCATAATGTGAAAGGTCAAGTTCATTATCTTGATGAATGATAAGCGTTTTTACGTTTGTTAACGCATCATCAATCATTGATTCATAAGAAAACAAGGATTCATATTTTCTTGCATATACTTCCATCGGTTTTGTTACGGGTTGTTTAGGTATATAGATGCTACAACAATCATTATAAGGTCTAATCGAAATATCATAGGCTTCGATTTTTTTTGAAAGTTTAATGATCTCAAGTTTATCATAAGTAATTACAGGTCTTAGGATTGGTATTTCCGTGACCGCTTCAACAACTTTCATCGAAGGTAATGATTGTGATGCCACTTGACCAATGGATTCTCCATTAATTAAACAATGTATTTGCTTTCTATGCGTGAATTTCTCTGCAATCCGATACATCATTCTTCGCATAATGGTAATCATATAGGGTTCAGGGATGTGATTTAGGATTTCATGATGTATTTCACCAAAAGGTATCAAATGTAATTTCATTGATTTTGTTACTGTGTATCGTGCTAATATGCGTGCTAAATCCATCACTTTTTGAACAGATTCAATGGGTGTTAAGGGTGTACTTTCAAAGTGAATAAGTTCAACTTCAATGCCCTGTTTGATCGCTAGATATCCAGCTACTGGACTATCGATACCACCACTCATCATGAGTAAACCTTTACCACCTGTGCCAAATGGATATCCACCCATACCAGGAATACGCTTAACATAGAGATAAGATCCTTCTAATCTTACATCAACATAGAGTGTCACATCAGGATGATTCACATCAACAATCAACTTTTTATTTAGCCCGTCTAAAATCGGTTTTGCGATGGTTTTCGTAATCTCTAGACTCGTCATCGGAAACTTTTTATTTGTACGTCTTGTCTCAATTTTAAACGTTCTACCGCCTTCTTGGACCTCTTCATTTAAAAGTGAGACTGCTGTTTCGATTATCGATTCTATATCAGTTGTTGTGACCGATGCAATCGCGTAATCAAAGATACCACTGATACGATCTAAACGTTCTGTGATCTTTTTTTCATCATCAATGTCATAATCAATCATGATGCGATCATGTCTTAAGACATAGCTCACTGATAGATCTTCTAAAGACGTCATGATGTGCTGGCGAACACGTTTAATAAAAAATCCGATATTTTGTCCTTTTAACATCATGTCGCCAAAGCGAATCAAGATTCTTTTTTTCATTCTATCACCAAAACTATTTTACCACATATGCTATAATATGAACGGTGGTGATGAATATGAATAAACATGAGATTTTAGAATCTGCAAAAATCCTTTTATCTGAACAACCCAATGAACTCTCCATACTATCAAATGCATCTGCATTTATCAACGATACATTTGATAGATTAAACTGGGCTGGCTTTTATTTATGGGATGGGAAAAAATTAACTGTCGGTCCTTTTCAAGGAAAAGTCGCTTGTTCTGTGATTCCTTTAGGTAAAGGTGTCTGCGGTGAAGCAGCAGAAAGAAAAATAACGATGGTCATCAAAGACGTCCATGAACATCCAAATCACATCGCATGCGATGCGAATAGTCGTTCTGAAGTTGTTGTCCCAATTTTCATAAAAAACAAGTTATACGGCGTTTTAGACATCGATAGTCCAGTGGTTGATCGTTTTGATGCTGAGATTGTTGCATTCTTTGAAGATTTCGTTTCTTTACTCGTAAAAACAATTGACAAATGATACCCTATAGGGTAAAATGAAAAGCGTCGGTAAAAAGCAGGCAACCTTTCGATTGAAGTGCGATCCCTACCAGTTGGAGCCCTTAGTAACCATTTACTGCTTAATGGCGAACAGAATATCGGGATACCTTGAATCAGAATACTTTGCAGTTTTTGCCTACCATACAAAAAAGAGGAGGTAAAAATTTATGTCACGTTACACAGGACCTACATGGAAGATTTCTCGTCGTTTAGGATACTCTCTTTCTGAAACCGGAAAAGAGTTAAAGAAGCGTCCTTACGCACCAGGTCAACATGGTCAACGCCGTTCTAAAGTTAGCGATTACGGTACACAGCTCCATGAAAAACAAAAGGTTAGATTCACTTATGGCATCTCTGAAAAGCAATTCAGAAAAACATTTGAAGAAGCAAATGTCAGAGAAGGTAAGCATGGTGAAAATTTCCTTAAGTTATTAGAATCAAGATTGGACAATGTCGTTTATCGTTTAGGTTTAGCTAAGTCAAGAGCACAAGCTCGTCAGCTCGTTAACCATGGTCATTTCTTAGTTGATGGCAAGAAGGTAGATATTCCTTCATACCGTTTAGTACCAGGTCAAAAAGTTGCATTAAGAGAAGCATCAAGAACATTAAAAGTTGTTTTAGAAGCTTTAGAAGCACAATATGCATCTGCTGATTTCGTATCATTCGACAAAGATTCAATGACTGGAACATTCGTTCGTTATCCAGAACGCAATGAGATTCTCCAAGAAATCAATGAACAATTAATCGTTGAATTCTACAACAGATAATTAAACAAGTCATTAAAAAAAGATTGTGTCAACTGCACAATCTTTTTTCTTTTAGTCTTATTTGATTTAATCAACAAGCATCGCGTTACCTAGGTGAACAATACGCTTTTTGTTTTGTTCATCTAATACTAATGCAAGTTCAAACTTATTCACCTTTAAAATGGTGTATGATTCATCTGTGATATCTTGAATGAGTGGATAAAGGTAGAGGGTTCTTCCTTCTCTAAATTCAATAAAGTAGTCAGGAATAACCTGGTTTTGATGAATGTATCGCTTGAAAAATCCACCGACTTCAACCATCGTGTCCACGAATTTAGGTGGATATGGAACTTGATAGTGATTATCTTTGAGTTTGATCTTCTTTAATCTCAGTGAATGTTTGATTTTTCTTGCTCCTAATAAGAGTGAAATCATGAGTCCCACTAAGATGATTATGGATATGATGTTTGTTGTAAGTTTATCAAAGTTGAGTAAATAAACTGATAAAAAGTATAAGATAAGTTGACCACTTAAAATAAAACCGTGCATTAATAAGTTTTTTTTACGCTTTTGTTGAATGTATTGAATCATGATGTTTTCCTTTCAAGATAAAAAATGTTAACAAAGTGTGTATTAACGTTGTTGGAATTAAGTTAACTTTTCTTTTTCTTCCGCCCCCAGCGAAGTTATTTTTGCTACACGTCTATTGTATCAAGAAATGACAAAAATGACAAACATAAACCGGTAACATGCATGATATGCCGATAACATGTAAGAAAGATTTAATCATTTTCATCTTCAAAAAAAATAAACCCGTATGTTTACGGGTTATTTTGCTTTGTTTAATGCTGCTTTAACTAGCGTTAAATAAGACTGTGGATCCAGTGATGCTCCGCCGACAAGTGCACCATCAATATCTGAAGTTGCAAGTAAGCTATCCACATTTTTTGTATTGACTGAGCCACCGTATAAAATACGTAAGCTATCAGATACTTCACTACCGTAAATCTGTTTAATTACTTGACGAATGCCCATAATGGTTTCATTGGCTTGTTCAGGAGTCGCTGTACGTCCTGTACCAATTGCCCAAATGGGTTCATAAGCAATCACGGTTTTAAGCGCATCTGCTTTCGATACGTTTAAGTATGCTTTTTCAACTTGCTTTTTAACAAAAGCATCGGTTGTTCCAGCTTCTCTTGTATCTAGAGATTCACCTACACAGATGATTGGAGTAATGTTTTCTTTGACTGCTGTTAACACTTTTAAGTTCACTGTTTCATCAGTTTCATTGTAATATGCACGACGTTCGCTGTGACCAATGACGGCATAATCAACACCATATGATTTGAGCATTGCTGCAGAAATCTCTCCTGTATAAGCGCCTTTTTCAGCATAATGCATATTTTGTGCACCAATACGTAAGTTTTCACCTTCACGTTTAACAAGATCTCTTAGAAAAATTGCTGGAGCACAGATGACAGATTCAACGATATCTTTATCGGGAACTTCTAAATTGACCGCATAGATGAAAGCTAATGCATCATCTTTGGTCTTATACATTTTCCAATTCCCTGCGATTAAAGGTTTTCTCTTCATAAGTTTAACCTAAAATGCTTGCGACATCCTTAATCGCTTCTTCAGCACGCGTGCCACGTGCAACAATGCGCACGTTTTCGCCGTGTGGAACAGCGAGACTCATGAGTGCTAAAATCGATTTAAGATCAACAATTTTGTTGTGATAATGCAATTCAATGTCAACGGCATACTTTGATGCTGTTTGAACAACTTTTGCAGCAAGTGCTGCGTGTAATCCTTGTGTACTTCTGATCATAATTTCTTTTTCCATGTTTTATTCCTCCATTAGAACGTTGGTGGCGTACTTATCCAAAGTACTCTAGCATGTAGGTGACTATTATTCATTAAGTAATGTTCTTTATTTGCCAAGTAGTAAAAAGTTTCGCCTTTTCTTATTGTATATCTTTTTTTATTCATAACCAAGGTGACTTGGCCTTCGAGTACATAACCAAATTCTTCACCGGCATGCGGATCATCCATATGGGATTGTCCACCCGGTTCAATGTCGATGATGATGGGCTCCATTTGATATTTTATCTCATTTGGTACAATCTTCGTGATCATATGCTTTAAATCTTCATCAACTTTGATATTGAAATCTTCTTTTTTATAAACCATAGTCCGTTCTACTTCATTGCTAAAGAATTCATGTGCATCCGTGCCAAGCACTTCAAGGATAGCAAACAATGTTTGCATCGAAGGTGATGTTAAATTATTCTCTAACTGCGAAATATAACCTTTGGTTAGTTCTAAGCGATTGGCTAATTCCTCTTGCGTCAGATTGTTGCCTAATCTTAAGGCACGAATCTTCTTACCGATGTCCATTATTTATCGTTAACGCAAGCAATACCTGGGAGCACTTTTCCTTCAAGATATTCAAGAGAAGCACCACCGCCGGTAGAAATGTGGGTGAATCCATCTTGTAAACCAAATTGAATAACTGCTGCTGCTGAATCGCCACCACCAATAATGGTTGTTGCTTGATCCTTTATGGATGCAATCGTTTTAGCAACGCTCTTTGTTCCTTCAGCAAACTTAGGGAATTCAAAAACGCCAAGAGGTCCGTTCCATACAACCGTTTTTGCATTCTTAATGTATGATTTAAAGATTTCAATGGTATTTGGTCCAACATCTAAACCCATTTCATCAGCTGGGATTTGATCAATCTTTCTAATGTTTCTTTCAGTTTCAGCATCAAATGCTTTACCTGTGTAAACATCATCACCAAGTTCTATTTTACCATTAGCGATTGTTAATAATTCTTTCGCTAATTCAACTTTATCTTGTTCAAGTAAACTCTTACCAACTTCATAACCCATAGCTTTGAAGAAAGTAAATGCCATTCCGCCACCAATGATCACTTTATCTGCAATCTTAAGTAAGTTTTGGATGACTTCAATCTTATCAGAAACTTTTGCTCCACCAAGAATTGCGACAAAAGGTCTTTCTGGGTTTTCTAAAGTACCACCAATAAAATTAATTTCTTTTTCAAGCAAGAAACCTGCAACAGTGGTTTTCACGTTTGATGCAATACCAACGTTTGATGCAGCAGCGCGGTGTGCTGTACCAAATGCATCATTAACAAAGACATCTCCTAGAGAAGCCCAATACTTGCCAAGTTCTGCATTATTTTTAGATTCTTTGTTACCGTCGATGTCTTCAAAGCGTGTGTTTTCAAACATAAGAACTTCACCATTCTTAAGTCCTGCAACAGCAACTTCAAGTTCAACACCACGTGTCACTGGGACAAACTTAACGGTTTGTCCAAGATGTTCAGATAAGCGTTTTGCAACAGGTGCTAATGAATTTTTTGCCTTATCTGCTTCTTCTTTCACACGTCCTAAATGTGAAAATACAACAGCACGTCCACCTTGTTCTATAACATACTTGATGGTTGGTAATGCTTCTACAATTCTGTTTTCATCTGTGATTTCTCCATTTTTCATGGGAACGTTAAAATCGACACGGATTAAGACTTTTTTGCCTTTAATATCAATGTCTTTGACTGTCATTTTTGCCATATTAAAATCCTCCTAAAAAGTTGTTATCGTTCTTGTTTTTAGCCGTTTTAATTATAACACTAATTGTAAACATTTACTATATTTAAGTCAATGAAAGTGTTTTACTTTAGTATTTCTAATTATTGAAAGATTTTCAATGAGTTTGTTGTACCTATATAAAGACATCTTTATATAGAGCTTTCTACCACTAGTAAATGTTATTTGAAGCATATCTTTTTGCTGCTCTATGTGATCTATGCTTTTGATATTAATGAAAATGTTATCATAATCTCTCACACGTTTGACTGCGATAAACTGGAGATCTTCATCTAAGTATATAGGAACTAAATGCGTAAAATTAAACACGTGTTTAACAGCCTTTCGATAGCCTGAATAGGTAAATAAGTATTCCATGCAAAGATGTTCAATGGTATAAAGGAGTGAATACTTAGATATATAAAATCCATCCGTTTGATAAATGATGGTTCCTTCTCTGTGATTGGTCAAATATTCAATCATAATTTTCTATAAGCAACAAAAAAGGCCCGAAGGCCTTTTCTTATTCTGCTTTAACTTCTTCTTTCTTAGCTTGTTTTCTAACTGGACGATCTTCTTCAATTAAAACTAAACGTTGTTCATCTTCAGGATTGAAGAAATGACATTTGTTCATGTCTAATGCGAGTCTCATCTTATCGCCAATACGAACACCTGCGCGTGCATTAATCGATGCACAAACGTTGTTACCATTAATTGTTGTATAAAGGTTTGTTTCAGAACCTAAAAGTTCTGCTACGTCAACAACGATGTCAACAATTGAATCTGGATATGTGTTCATAACGACTTGTTCATCATGAATATCTTCTGGACGGATACCTAAAACTATTTCTTTACCAACCATACCATTGGTTTGGATGATTTCAAATTTGTCATTTGGTACTTTAATCTTGTTGTCGCCAGCGATAAACATTTGATCTTTTTCAACTTTACCACGGATAAAGTTCATTGGAGGTGTACCGATAAATCCAGCAACGAACATGTTGTTTGGATTGTCATAAATTTCTTTTGGTGCACCAACTTGCATGATGTATCCATCTTTCATAACAACAATACGGCTAGCCATGGTCATCGCTTCGATTTGGTCATGGGTTACGTAGATCGTTGTTGTTTCAATCTTGTTATGAAGTTTAATGAGTTCGCCTCTCATTTGAACACGTAATTTCGCATCCAAGTTTGATAGTGGTTCGTCCATTAAGAATACTTTTGCATTACGAACGATTGCACGGCCTAAAGCAACACGTTGTCTTTGACCACCTGATAATGCTTTTGGCTTACGCTTTAAGTAAGGAGTTAAGCCAAGAATTTCAGCTGCTTCGTTTACTTTTTCGTTAATAACATCTTTTGGCATCTTTCTTAATTTTAAACCGAATGCCATGTTATCATAAACAGTCATGTGAGGATAAAGCGCATAGGATTGGAACACCATCGCGATGTTACGATCTTTTGGAGCTTTGTCGTTAACGAGTTCTTCATCGATATATAGTTCGCCAGATGTGATTTCTTCAAGACCCGCAATCATGCGTAGTGTTGTTGATTTACCACAACCAGATGGACCGACGAATACGATAAATTCTTTATCTCTGATGTCAAGATTGAAATCGAATACTGCTTGAACACCATTTGGATAGACTTTATTAATGTTTTTGAGTTTTAATGTAGCCATATGTATCTCCCTTTTTCTTGATTATAGTCCCATTATAGCAACTTCTTGCCATAAAAAAAATGTGCATGTTGCACACATTTTATTGGATCAGATGATAAACAAGTAATGCATCTAAAAACAACCTCACATCAAAACCTGTAAGTTGATAAAACTTATCGATTCGTTGAATTAATGTATTACGATGTATATAAAGTTTTTTAGCTGCATTCACCATATTTAAATTTGAGTCTAGATAAACCTTCAAAGTCTCAATCATCAATGCGTCACGATAAAACTTTCCTAAGAAATGTCTTTTCATTGAATCCGTAATATGATACATAAAGTGTTTAACAATCATTTTATGATCAAGATAATAGTATTTCTCAAATGGGATTTGTTTGAGATACATTTTTGTGATCTCAATATGTTCAATTCTATCTTCTCTGGAAGGTAGGTGATGTGAGACGTAGACACGTAAATCTGTAAGTGTATCACTCATCACGTTTAAGATGACATCTTCAAAGGAAAGTTCTGGGTCGTGCTCAAAAAGAAGTACAGCTTGATAGCCATCTCGATATAGATCTGATGGGATGATTAAGTCACTAAAAAGCATGACGACATCATCATCGATCTGTTTATGCTGTTTACTTTCTATAATCAGATAACGATACATAATAATCCTTTCATATCTATTCTAGGTTGAAGAAAAAGAGAATGTCTTCGATAGTCAAGATGATTGGTACATCATCTAAAGTATCAATAACAAGTCCAACAACTTGATGTTGCATATTCAAAATGACTGCACCTAAACAATTGGAATCTACAGTTAGTGTAGTGATGTAATCATCTGTTTCTGCGTTGATAGTTTCTAATAAACCTAAATGCATGGCATTTCTTGAACGTTGGTAGTTTGAAATCATAAGAAGAGGTTCATTGACTCTAGGTTCATAGGTTGCTAAATCCAATTTTTTTAACTTAGCTTGAGAAACATTAACATTAAAGGATAGCGTTGCTAAGCCTAAAGCTTCATTGTTTTCAATGATTTCTGCTGTATAAATATCATTCGTAAAGTCTACGATCTCAACTGAATAGGTTAAATAAGATTTCGTTTCTTCTAAAAGTTTTGATGCGGTAATCACTTTGGCAGATGAGGAATAGAGTGCGTAAATATAACCTGTACCCATCTTGACTTCTTGAATCTGACCTAAAGCATTTTTTCCCAAAACATTAACAACGACAATACTTGGGATTGTGTCATTAGATAATGTATTAATCATTTGATCAAAGTAAGTATCGTTTGAAATATCATGAATTAAATATTGATCATATTGCTCTTGAAACAATCTAGCTTCTTCCTCTTGCGGAATACAAGAGGTAAGAGATATTGCGAAAATGGTGGCTAAAAGTAAATACAATAATTTTCTCATGATTCCACCTCATGATACGCAAGTTCGTTTGTAGTCAAAAATGCTTTGACTTGATCAATAGGGATTAAGAATGCATAATCTGCAACATTACTTCCATTGGTGAAATTGCCTGCAAATATTAAGCCAACGACTTCAAAGTTTACATTAACCGCAACGCTTCCAGAAGAACCTGATTTTACAGGAAGTTCAGCAATCATAACATCAAAATTAACATTAATAATGTTTTCATCAACATCAATTTGCACGGGACCATAATCGAGTAAAACACCGGTATGTATGGCATTTAATTGTCCTTCAGGATAGCCCATCGTGGTAATCTCTTCATCAAAATCCATAGGCTCTTTAGCAAAAATGAACACATTTAAATCCACATCGGATCTTTTTCTAATGCGTAAAACAGCAAGATCATAATCGTTATCACTTGTGATATACGTAGCGGCATACACATTATTTTGATAATCATAAACTGTTAATGTTGTTTGAGTCATGTGTGGATCATAAATGACATGATTATTGGTTAAAACATAGTAATAAGATAAGTCTTCATCAAAAATAAGTCCGGATCCAACAGAAACGGACATTGCTGATGTTTTATTTACTCTAACGACACCCTTCATCCATGTTGATGAAAGTTCATTGAGAAAGGCAATTCTTTCTAAATAAATAGGTTGAACTTCTAAGAGATGCTCATCATAATCACGTTCAATCTCTTCATATGTCATGTGCAATGTACAAGAAGATAGAACAAACATACTTAAGATGAGGATCATGAGTAATCCTTTTTTCATCTTATCACCTTAGTGATATTCTACTCTATTTATCATAAATAAAAAAGATATTTGCGGATTTTCACAAATATCTTTCATTTTAAATTCATTTGTTTATTAACCGATTGAGCCTTCCATTTCAAGTTTAATGAGCTGGTTAAGTTCAATGGCGTATTCCATAGGTAGTTCTTTTGCGAATGGTTCAATAAATCCCATAACGATCATTTCAGTCGCTTCTTCTTCGGATAAACCGCGGCTCATCAAATAGAACAATTGTTCTTCTGAAATTTTCGAAACGGTTGCTTCATGTTCTAAGAAGACATCTGAGTTTCTAACGATATTGGTTGGAATTGTATCTGAAAATGAGAAATCATCTAAAATGATGGTATCACATTCGACGTGTGCTTTTGCACCTTTCGCATTCTTACCAAAATCAACTTTACCACGGTAATTAACTGAACCACCACCACGAGAAATTGATTTTGAGATAATCGTTGATGTTGTGTTTGGTGCGACGTGAATCATTTTAGCACCAGCGTCTTGAATCTGTCCCTTACCTGCAAATGCAATCGAAATGGTTGTCCCTTTTGCTCGCTCTCCTAAGAGAACACAGGATGGGTATTTCATGTTAACGTTAGAACCGATGTTACCATCAATCCATTCCATATGACCATTTTCGTAGACAAATGCACGTTTTGTAACTAAATTAATGACGTTTGTTGACCAATTTTGAATGGTTGTGTAACGGCAAGTTGCATCTTTTTCAACAATAATTTCAACAATCGCTGCATGCAGTGAATCCTTTGAATACACAGGAGCAGTACACCCTTCAACATAGTTAACGTACGCACCTTCATCAACGATGATCAGTGTACGTTCAAATTGACCCATTTGGTCAGAATTGATTCTGAAATAAGATTGAAGAGGTTTGTTAACTTTGACACCTTTAGGTACATAGATAAATGAACCACCACTCCATACGGCGCTATTTAGTGCTGCATATTTATTATCACTAAATGGAATGACTGTACCAAAATATTTTTTAACCAACTCTGGATATTCACGAAGAGCTGTATCTGTGTCTACATAAATAACACCAAGTTCTTCAAGTTCTTTTTGTGTGTTATGATAAACGACTTCACTTTCAAATTGCGTTGAAACACCAGCTAAAAAGTTTCTTTCAGCTTCAGGAATACCTAATTTTTCAAAGGTATCTTTGATTTCAGAAGGTACTTCATCCCAGTTGGTTTCTGCTCTTTCACTCGCTTTAATGAAATATGTAAACTCATCAAAGTTTATGAAAGATAAATCTGGACCCCACGTTGGATTTTTGAGTTCTGTAAACTTCTTGTAACTCTTTAAACGGAATTCTAGCATCCATTCGGGTTCGTTTTTATATTTACTAATCGTACGAACAACTTCTTCATTGAGCCCTTTACCTGTTGTAAATACCAATTTTGAATCTGTATGCCAACCGAACTGGTACTCACCTACGATACTATCTATTTTCTTTTTATTATCATCCATTGGATGTAACCTCCTTCGTTTTGATGATGGCTTGTTCTGCTGCTTTCCACGCAAGCGTCGCACATTTTACCCTTGCAGGGAATTGTGATACGCCTTGGTAAACAACTGCATCGCCAACCAAAATGTCTTTATTATAAGGATAACCCTTAATGAGTTCATAAAATTCATGAAGAATACTGAGCGCTTCATCCAGCGTTTTACCCATGAGTGTGATACTCATAACAGATGCACTTGAACAACAAATGGAACATCCTGTTCCTTTTTGTTTAATATCCTTGATGATGCCGCCTTCAATTTTGAGTTGTACTGTCATTTCATCACCACATGATGGGTTGTTCAAATGAACGGTCATATACGAGTTATCAGCAACAAAACCTTTATTTTTAGGATATTTATAGTGATCCATAATCACTTGACGATAGAGCTGTTCTAAATTCATGTTGATCTCCTAAAATGATGTGAAAAATGTTTGTGCAGCTTTAACTGCATCAATAAATGCGTCGCAATCTTCTTTCGAATTATACACATGAAATGATACCCTAAGAGTTGACACCACACCTAAAAATTTACTGACGAGTTGTGCACAATGATGACCTGCTCTTACACTGACGTGATATTGATCTAACATCGTAGCAACATCATGTGGGTGAATATCCTCTATATTAAATGCAATCACGGGATTATCAGCTGTCTCATTGTAAACTGTAACGCCTTCAACTTCTTTTAAACGTTTTAATGTATAAGCGTGAAGAACTTTTGTATGTTCATGAATATGATCAAATCCAAGTGATTGAAGATAAAGGATAGCCTGTGCTAATCCAATCGCTCCACCAATCACAGGCGTACCTGCTT
>MIDA01000004.1 GCA_001830045.1 Tenericutes bacterium RIFOXYA12_FULL_35_10
GTAGAAAAACTCATTTTTAGCAATCAAGTACCTATCTCTAACTTCCCCTTCAGCTATATCAAAAACGTCAAAATCAATATCATGATTACCAGGACAGCAATAAAAGCCTACGAATGTGCTTGGCAATAATGTCTTTATGTATTTAATTATGCTGTCAATATATTTGTATGTAAGATCAAATTGTTCTTTTTTACCTGACCAAGTCATATCTCCAGTAAACAAAAGAATTGTTTCTTCGATAGAATGATTTACTATCTCCTTTTGAATTATATTGTTGATTGATGTTTTTCTTTCATCACTAAACGAGTTGTTATCTACAATATGAAGATCACTTAGATGTATTAATAATAATCTAGACATTTTTTCCTCCTAATATATACATTAGTTATAGCAAAAACTTAGTTATTTAAGTTTAGAAAAGTAATATTCGTATGAAATAATAAGATTTACTTCATTTTTTAAATTTGGTTCATCATTAAAATTTTATAAATAATCCATTAACACCAACTAGCATATAAATTGGTTTCTACATATTGGTACTCCCCATCCACATACACCTTCTCAGGCACCCTATCTACCTCAAAATCCCATTCAACCATACATTCCTCATCCTTATACCATCCCATAAACTCATATCCTTCTCTTAAAGGATCTTCAGGAATGTAACCAATCAATTCCCCATCATAATCATCAATAAAGTAGTACCCCTCATCTGGAGCACCTTCGTAGTTATATCTATAGGAAACATTGGCATAAAATGAAGTTATGTTATTCGGATAAAACTGATCATTATAACTTGGACCATAAACACCAACAAATGAACTGCTGTTATCATAATCAAAATCAACACCTTGAATATACATATAAAATATCTTTTGAAGTGATGGTACATTGCTTGCTTCTAACCCAACATGGATTCCATAGCCTGAAAACACATAAAGTCTTTCTAATCGGTCACTTTGAATAGAACCATCATTAATCACCATCAAAACTAATCTACCAATGGATACAGATAGATCATTGATCTTTTTTGGTACAACCACATGTGTTTGTTCCAAACCTTCATCTGTTAATCCAATGATGTAGGCTACATCATTTTGTTGATGATACTTAAAATAGCCTTCAGTCAATTCATTGGCTGTACATCCCATCAAAAGAAAAACAGATACGATAAAAATCATGAAAACATAAATTTTCTTCATTGCTCCCCCTCAGTTGTCGATGAACTTGTTGTTTAAACATTTTCTTATTAGTCTCATTATAGGCTTAATAGAGATAAAAAAACAGGGCGTATTCGCCCTATTTGTATGTTTATTATGCTTTTTTATTCGATTTATTACTGTTTTTATAAGATTGGAAGTTATTACTTTGCTTTTTCTTTGTTTTTTTCCAATTGATCTCTTCTTTAGGTTGATTGAACTTCTTGCTTGGTTGATCTTTACTATAAATCTTTTTACTTACATCTTTAGTCGCATCTTTTTTAACGTTTACGACTTCTTTTTGTTTATCACTAAATAACTTGTTTTCAACAACAGGTATCTCCATCTTAATGAGTTTAACAATTGCAGCTAACAAGTTCTTTTCATCTTGACTACAAAAGGAAAATGCTTCACCTGATAAACCTGCTCTACCTGTTCTACCCATTCTGTGTACATAGGTTTCTGCAGACTCAGGTAAATCATAATTGATGACATGTGATAATTCATCAATATCAATACCTCTTGCTGCAATGTCAGTAGCAACCAGTACTCTTAACTTCTTTGACTTAAACTCACCTAAAGCTTGAATTCTCTTATTTTGAGATTTATTACCATGAATCGCATCTGCTTTCACACCAAAGCTCAATAACTCTTTAACGAGTTTATTAGCTCCATGTTTAGTTCTTGTGAAGACCAATACGGATTCCAGTTTTGGATTCACAAGAAGATCAATTAATAAATTCGTTTTTTCTTTTTTAGATACATAAAATAAAGATTGCTTAATCTTATCCACCATCGCTTCAGGAGGTGTGACTTCGATTCTTACTTCATTCTTTAAAAGTTCACTCGCAAGTTTTAAAATATCTTTGGGGATGGTTGCTGAAAAGAGCATGGTTTGTCTTTGACTTGGAATAAGCTTAACAATCTTTTTCACATCATGGATAAATCCCATATCAAGCATACGATCTGCTTCATCTAAAACAAAATAAGAGATATGGGATAAATCGACGAAACCTTGATTGATTAAATCAAGTAATCGTCCTGGGGTTGCTACTAAGACATCAAGACCTTTTTTTAGTGCAATCTCTTGATTCTTTTGTGAAACACCACCATAGACCACTTCTGTTTTAATATGTAGATCTCTACTATAGTTTCTAAAACTTTCTTTGATTTGATCAGCAAGTTCTCTCGTTGGTGCTAACACCAACGCTTGAATCACTCTTTTTTGACTTGCTCTCTGTTCTTGTTGGTAAAGTGCTTGAATAATAGGAATAGCAAATGCTGCAGTTTTACCTGTACCTGTTTGTGCACTTGCTAAAATATCTCTACCATTTAATAAGACAGGAATTGCATGTTCCTGAATGGGTGAAGGTACTTCGTAGCCTTCATGGGTTAATGCGTTTAAAATCGGGGTAATAATGTTTAATTCTTGGAATGTCATATGTTCTCCTTTGTTTTCATTCATTTCTTGTTTTGCCAACAAAAAAACGCTGTTGGCAAAAAGCTTAACAGCGCTATTTGAAATTGAATGATGACTCATTTAAAACAAAGACATTTCAGATATTCAAACTATCCTTACTTAAAAAGATAGGCGATGCTATAACTTATAGTTCACATTTAGATTTTGTGAACAACTCATACTACCACACTAATCTTTTTAATACAAGTTAAATCCCTAAAAATGAAAAAAGATTAGAGGGGGGGATTCTAATCTTTTCCTAAAAAAGGTGGGTGCATATGGATTTTAAGTGCCAAAAAAATCCATCGCATCACATTTTTAATTATATCGAAAATATATTTATAAATGCAAGAAGAAAATGCATAAAATAACTTCATGTTTGAAATGCATTCGAAATATCTCGATATCTTGATACAACAAATCATATAACGCGATTGATTATCTGGTTGATTGTACCCAAAAATGATCTTTATGATACAATAGAAGAAAAAACGAGGGGGAATCGTTTATGAAATTATGGATTGCTATATTAAGTGCATTTCTGATGTTAAGCACATCTGGTTTAACTTACATTGATGAGGTCGAACACAATGAGCTTCCAATAGTCTTTCATTTACACGAACAAGAAATTTCACCCAGTTTTTCATTAGAAAAAACTGATTTCATTATCGAATATCAAGTCACGAATGGACATGATTATTCGATTAAAGAGATTGTGCTATTGGTTGATACATATTTGGATGATGTTTTTGTTGATACCATCACCATCACGATTCCTGTTGAAGTTAGACATCACAGATATGCTGGATATGATCTATATGATTATTATGAATCCTTTGAGCTATTTTATTTTGATGACATCGAAATTGTATCTTTTGAGATTGTTGAAGCTTCATTTCTAGTATCTTATGAACAAACCATCTTCTATGCTGCTTTTTATGCATTTGTCGTTTTTGCTATGTGGATGTTTATTGATCTTTATAAACGTTTAACAAGTTTTGAAGTCAAAGAAATCTTAAAAGAATATTGGTGGGCAGTTATTGCAATCGCTATTTTCATTCCAGCACTTTTCTCTGTCTTATCCTATGTTGGGTGGTATCACGTATTAACAGGTATCTATGGTTGGATTTTCGTTATAGTTGCTTCAATTACTCTATTATTCTTTTATATCGTATTAAGAATCTATCATGCGATTAGAGATCGTATCTAATTATGTTCGTCAATAAGCCATCTCGCAGATGGCTTTTTTTAATGCATTTCATCCTAAAAATCATGTATGTCTATTTACATTTCAACTTAAAATCAACTATACTAAAAAAGTCATGACTAAAGTTCATGCCAGATCCACACGAAAGGGGACATGTTTTATGAAAGATCAAGTGAATGTTTTTACCTCAACCGTGATGGAGGGCACGCTTTTATCTTAACCGATACCCCTCCAAAAAATAAATAATGGAGGACACTATGAATCAAAACACACAAAACCTGTTCGGTTTCCATGAACAGGCACTTTTAACTGCACAAAAATATCCTAACTTAACCTTAGGACGTATCACAGAACATCATAAAGACCGTTATATCATGATGACATCCGATAAAGAGATGGATGCTAAAGTATCAGGAAAATGGATGTATGAAGTAAGAGATCCATCTTTATATCCAACGGTAGGTGACTTTGTCTTAGCAGATACAACGCATGAAACTGCAATCATCCATGAACTGATTACAAGAACTTCAGTCTTAGAACGTAAAACGGCGGGATTAACATCAGATGGACAGTTGATTGCTGCTAACATTGATTACATTATCATTTGCCAATCGATGAATGAAAACTTTAATGTAAGACGCTTAGAACGTTATTTATCCATGGCATGGTCCAGTGGAGCCATGCCAGTGATTCTACTCACCAAAAACGATTTAACAACACAACCCGATACGTTTTTCAACAACGCTTCTTCTGTAGCTATCGGTGTTGATATCATAACATGTACGGATCAACATGCATCTGGTTATCAAGAACTTGAAGCCTATTTAAAACCTGGGAAAACCTATGTATTTATCGGTTCATCAGGTGTTGGTAAATCGACAGTCATCAATCATCTTTTATCTGAACAAAAGATGGAAACATCTGAAGTTGGATTGAACGCTAAAGGAAGACATACAACCACATCACGCGCACTCTTTATCACATCCAAAGGTTCAATCATCATTGATACACCCGGTATGCGTGAAATCCAATTGGATCATGCAGACTTTGAATCTACATTTCAAGATATTCAAGAACTTTCATCATCCTGTAAATTCAATGACTGCACACACGCAAAAGAACCTGGATGTGCAGTTCAAAAAGCGATCCATGATGGTATACTTCCCATTGATCGTTTACACAACTATCAAAAGATGTTAAAGGAATTGAAGTATGCGACAGAAAGACAGGCTTATTTAGAGCGTCAACGAAACAAATCTTTATCAAAGTTAAAAGTGAGATAAAACATAAAGGGACCAATGCTGGTCCCTTTAGTCTATTAATTCAGTTTAACTGCTTCAAATGAATTTGGATTGATACTCTTTCTAATAACTTCATCATTTGGTCCATAGAATGTGATATATTCGATACTTTCTGATGGATTCCAAACGAGTGCATACACTTCATTACTTTCATTCACATAAATCGATGATGACACATGTTGATGTATTTTCATCGTGTAATCGGTTGTTCTTCTACCATAGGTATCAAGACCATGTATTAAGTAATAAGTCTGAGATAAGTCTGCTGGATAATCATCTTCTTCAATCAGATCATCATCAAACTGTGCGATCGCAACACTTGGATCAAGTAATGCTTGAATGCTCCACATATTGGCAAACCATGTATCAATCACTTGATTTTTGCTATCTAAATACATCCCATAAACTTCTTCTAATCTTGTTCTTTCAGTATCATTTAATGCATACCCAGATAAATACTCACCATTGGGTAACCACTGGATACCATAAATAAAGGTGGGGTTCGCACCAAACCATGTAGCGTAATCGTATTTGCCACCCCAAATCATGCCAGCAACACCTGCATAAGTCTCATAGTTATCTTTAAACACTAAATCTTCATAATCAAACATATACATCTTTGCAGATGCGAGTTCATGTACAAATCCATAAATCGCTGCATCTCTTAAATCGGTGTTACCTGTTTCTAATGCCCACAAATAACCACCAACCCAAGACTGTATCGCTTCACTGGATGATTCGATGTTATTTCCTTCTGCAAACGTTCCAAACCCATGAGCCCATGTGTGTCCTGCCCAAGGATCAAACGATCTTAAATAGTCAAATTCTTCATGATCTTTATAAGGATACATGTAATCATTTAATAACGTTTCAACGACTGTTCCATAATCTGATACAAACGTATCATCATACATTGCGAGTACACTTGCTGCATACACTAAATAACCATGTGTGAATGCGTGATCTGATAATTCAGATGCGGTATTAAAATCGTTATTCGAGTAATACACACTACCCCATTTTTCATTGTAATAAAGATATCTTTCATCACTTTCTGATGTATACGTCAACCAGTCAGTAAGTAGATATCTTAATTTTGAGATAAAGCTCACCTCTAAATCTTCATTTCCAATTTGATTCGAAATGATAATCCCTTGAGCAAGCGGATAAATCGCTTTACTATTCCAATAAGGACCTTCATCATTTAAGAAATTTTCGGTATCACTTAATTCAGTATGTCCATCTAATCTGGTTAGATAGTCTGTCATTTCAATTTCATTAAACTGATCATTATTGGGTTTTGTCATCGCAGGAAGTAATCCATAAAAGGATTGGGATGTTGTAAATGTTTTATGTTCGATGAGTTTTAAGAAACCTCTCACGGTTTGGAATGTGTTTGCAAGTGTTTCTACATCGCTATAGACATCATGATGTGGCAGAATGAATTGAAGTGGTTCTAATGTTTCTTCACCTTTTAGATCTTGTGTGGTGGAGTGATAGGTTGTTTCTACAAGACTATTCACATGATCAATCTCAAAGGAGACATCACCATAGACTGGTTTTAAATACGCATGATCATGATAGACTTCCGCTTCTGATAAGTTTTGAATAGCAGCTACCGAGAACACATTAGATCTCAGTAAACTTAATGATATTCTATTATTTGCAATACCAAATGTAGAATCATCTGGTGTGCTAACTAAAAAATAACGATCACCATAAATGGGTTGTCCCACTTGTGCAGGACGACTAGTTTCATAGCCGATATGTTTTTGAACATATTTGATGATGATACCATTACCGGTATAACTTGTTCCTGTAATCTTAGTACCATCAACTTGATAAAACTCAATCGCAGATGTACCTTGTGTTGCTAATGCTATATAAGGTTTTGTGCTATCTTTGACTTCAGCAAAGATATAAGGAGAACCCTGAGCATAGGTTAATACCATATGGTCTTCAGGTGAACCCACATTTCTCATCGCGACATTCACGGTTGAATCTGAATAATCAACAACAACCGTTTGATAACCTTCATTTAATGTAGTTGTTTTTAAATACATATCGGGTAGTGCTAATGAGAAATTAGCCATGGTGTTATAACCATCTGGATTCCAGTATTGAACAAATCCAGCACCTGGATTTGTAACTTCTGCACCCAAATTAGAAAATGCACTTCTTAAAGGATTCGTATAAATCCCATTACCTCCACCATAATTAGAAACTAATAAAGATGTCCACCATCCATTGGATGGGACAGCTTTTTTCAGTAAATCTTGATTGATGTTTTGTGGATTGATGGGGTGTGCGATACCTGATGCAGGTCCAATGCGATATGAACCAAATCCGCTATCCACACGACTTCCATCAATGGTTCTATTATATGTTTCTCTTTGTATGGTTCCAGCTTCAACCGTTACTGTTCTACTTTCAGTGATGACATCATCACCATAGGTGAGTTGATAATCAAGTTCATAACTACCAACTACACCATAGTTCACATGACCTGATATATCAAATAAATAACTGATATTTTCATTTTTTTCATTGATGACTTCAACGTTTTTTAATGGAGAGAAATATTCATGTTGTGTTACAACGATATCTTCTAAACCAGATACAGATTTAATCTCTTTTGGTAAAACGATAACCGTTTCATCCTCAGGGATGGTTGGATCATCTTTTTGACATGCATAAAGTGTCGTTAACGAGATGAGGAAGAGTAAGACTAATATTTTTTTAAACATGAAAACCTCCAAGGTTGAAGCATCACTTACTCGTTTAGTATATCATATAACTTTATGATATAAAGGGTTATTGCCAGTTATGAGAGCTAAAAAAAGAAGCATGTACGCCATGCTTCTTGATGTGTTTATTAAGTTAATAAATGTTTTCTAAACGATGCCATGCTTTCTTCTGTTAAACCTATTTCATTCGTTAAGTAATCATTATAGGATGAATACTTCGTTTTAACACCCTCAATAAACTTTTCCATGTATGCTCTTTTAACAGTATGCATCGGCATTAGCGCTTGAATATTTTCCTCACTATGCCCCTGACCTCTCATCACACCAATCGCATACTCAATCACCTTGGGATCAATCTTCACATACTCATTGATGATATCTTCTTCACTAAAACCTAAGACAAGCATCATGATTGCTGCCACAGCACCTGTCCGATCTTTACCTGCAGCGCAATGAATCAAGAATGGTTCTTTTTCATGAATGATATCATGCATCGCTGATTTTACAAGTTTTGAAAAAGGTAGATAAGATTCATAAATAAACTGCATATGATGATCCGCACCTTGTTCAAGGACAGTTTCAACAAATGGTTTACTTGATGGTTTAGACGGTTCATGACTCATTTCATAAGAAATCACATCTATATAAATATTAGGATTGAGTTTACCTCGTTCTATATCTCTTCTTAAGTCATAAATATGATTGATGTGATGTTCATGAAGTTCCTTGATATCATCTTCAGTGGCACGATCAGGTGCTCCACTTCTAAAAACCATACCTTCTTTAATCTTTTTATTTTGTTTGGTATAGAGACCTTCTGCCAAAGGTCTAAAATTAAGTATTTTATCCATGATTGTTCTCCTAAGTCAATGTCATATGAACCTATTTTATCATGGTTTTTACGCTTCTAGAAAACAAAAAGAGGTGTCTAAATGAGACACCGCATTGGTACATGGATAAAAAATAAACTATTTTAAATCATTGTATAAGACTAAACCTTATTTCTTAATCACGTCTACAATTTGATTAATTTTCGTTTTAACGTCTTTTAAGCCTTTGTTTAAATCTTGATTAAGTTTGTAGCTTGGATTTTCTTTAAAAATCAAGATAACTCCGAAATGAGGTGTTCCCACTGCATTCAAGAAATCCCAACCGATTTTCTCATTTTCGTTAATAAGTTCTTGAACTTTTAATGCTCTTTCTTCATCATCACGAATTTTTTTAATAACTTCTGTTTTATACATATCTTATTCTCCCAATCTATTTTTCTCTATTTCAGCTTTCATTTTTCCATCAAAATAGCCTCTCAAATAATTTCTAGAAGCTAATGCCCCTTTAGGTTTTCCATATCGAGGATTATCTGTTTCCATGCCATCATGGTAACCATCTTCAAATCCATATCCATAATACCTTTTGCTGACTGTTGAAATGACTAGATATGTTAAAACAGGTAAAACAATTAAAGATACTATGATGAGTTCATCAAGCATAACCATCACTTCCCTTGTTTAAGATACTTTTATTATACCATAGAGACCCCCTGCTTGACGTGCAAGGGGTTTCGAAATCATTACCCTATATAGTTTACAGTTGCGTATTCATCATACCAATCTTCATGAAAACCGACAGCTGGTCCAACTAAATTCACTTCAATGACTTGGTTTGGGGATACACCGAACGCACGTTCACCAATCGTATGAACGGTTGATGGAATGTAAACAGAAGTTAATCTTGTACAGAAATAGAATGCTTCCGACCCAATCTTCTCTAAACCTTCAGGTAATACAATGGATGTGAGATAATAAGCACTTCTAAATACACCATCACCTAATTCTTTTAACATAGAACCTGCTTCAAAGGTTATTGAGGTTGCAGTGGTTCTTGAGAATGCTTCAATCCCAATATATTCAACTGAAGCAGGTATGATGATATCTCCTACTTCACCTTTAACACTATAAAAAGCATAATTTAAAATTTCTTTCAACTGACTTTGTTCACCAAATGTAATTGAAATCTCATCTTTCCATATGTAGGTGAATGCCATATGACCAATGGATATGACACTCGATGGTATATGAATATAGTCTAGATATGTTCCAGAAAATGAACGATTTCCAATGATCTCGAGTCCTTCGGGTAAATCAAAGGTTTTTAGCTCATAGGAACCCTCAAATGCAGAAAACCCAATGGTTTTTAAATTGCTTAAACTTTCAACTTCGACCGTGACGAGATTACTACGATAGAATGAAAAATCACCAATCGCGATTACATCATCACTACCCACTGCTGAAGGTATCACAAGGTTTGTGATATCTTCATCCATAGAACCTAAGAGTGTTAAACCTTCTAGTGATTTAACATAAATATTAGATAGATAAACAAACGTGTCTCTATAACCATAATAAGTTGGTGTCTCATATTGATCAATATAGCCTTCAGGTCTATCCAAAACTTCAAAATAGAGTGGTTGATTGCTGTAAGCGAAAGGTTGATTCAAATGAATCACAGATGCTGGAACCCAGAGTGCATGTAATCTGGTCATCGCAAATGCTTTATATCCAACCGTATGAAGTAAGTCAGGTAACTTGATAAACTTTAAATTAGATTCATAAAAGGCAAACATCTCAATCTCTTCTAATGTACTACCCTCTTCAAAAACAACTTCTTCAAGCAACTTCATGTAACTAAATGCATATGATTTAATCTTTTCAACAGTTTCTGGAATAACAATCTTACTAAATGATGAATGACTGAAACCATAAAGTTCAACAATCGGTAACCCTCTAAAATGGCTTGGTATGACAATTTCACCTGTTAAATCTTCTGTAAGCGCTGATGCTGCATAAGCATCCTGCTCATAGAGTTTAAACATATGTAAGCCATAAGGGCTCCACTGTGCATAGAGTGTTAACTCTTCCTCATTACCATAAAACATATTATCAAAGGGAATTGTCATCGCTGCATCACGATACCACCCCATCAGTTCTTGATTATTATAAATCATACCAATGTTTAATTCTAAATATTGGTCACTTAATTTAAAGTATGTTGTTTCAAGTGCGTAATCTTGGTTTGTCACCCAATGGATGACATACGTATGCTCTTCTAATTTTTCATACACATCAACATCTCGTTTGGGCATCGAACTAAAATCAAAAGGTTCAGATTCACCTTCTTCAAACCATCCGACGAATTCAAATCCTATATACGATAGAATCCATGGCTCAAAGGGTTCTCCTGGCATAAATAGAACATCATATGTCAATCCGTTTGACATATGATACGTTAAGGTTTGCTGATTATCACACCACTTTGCATAGAGTGTGACGTTTCCTATCTCCATTTCAAGGATTGAAACTTGATTATTTAATTCTTCCTCACGAAACCAGCCACAAAACGTATACCCTTCTTTTTCAGGTATAAGTGAAGAGAGATCATATAATGAACCATATGTCACATTTCTTGATGTTATCGGTGTTCCACCATTAACTTCAAAAGAAAGTGTGTAGTTATTAGGTACAAACTTAGGTCTTAAGGTAACATCAGCTGTAACAATCGATGTTGACGTATATGCATTCCCTAAATCATCCTGCCAACCTATGAAAGTGTATCCTTCCTTAGAATCACTAAAGATAATATCTCCCATGGATTGATTTAATTCATAACTTGCGCGTCCAATCACTTCATCCGTATGATCGATAAAAGTTACTGTGAGTAAATCATCATAGGGTGAAGTGCAGCCAAAAAAGATGAATAACAACCCAATCATCCAAAACATTTTTTTCATCATTTGATTCCCCCAAAAGCATTATAATCTTACGCTCATTTTATCATGTAAACCTATCATTGTCTATAACGTGTTTATAAATAGATTACATCGATAAAAAGAGAGAGCTGGTTTCAACCAACTCTCATTCGATCATAATTCTTTATTTTGTTCCAAATAAACGATCACCCGCATCACCTAAACCAGGAACAATATATGCGTGATCATTAAGTTTTTCATCTAAACTTATTAAATAAATGTGAACATCAGGTTCTACACTTAAAATCTTGTTTAAACCTTCTTTAACACCGATTAATGAAAGTACTGTGATATCTTTAACGCCTAAACTTCTTAAATTCTTAATCGCTTCTAAAACACTACCACCCGTTGCTAATAATGGATCTAAAATAAAAACTTTTGCTTCTTCGATCTTGGGTGGAAACTTTGCATAATAAACCGTTGGAAGTAATGTCTCAGGATTTCTAAACATCCCAATATGTGCAATCTTTACCGATGGAATTAATGCTTGAATCCCATCCGTCATTCCCAATCCTGCTCTTAAAATGGGTACCAAAACAATGTCATCTTTTAATTGGTACCCAATGGTTTTCGCAATTGGTGTTTCAATCTCTTTTTCAACCAAACTTAAATGTCTGCTGATTTCATAAACCATTAAACCTGATAACTCTGTAACAACTTCTCTAAACATCTTAGTTGAACACTCTTTATCCCTAATGATACTCATTTTGTGTTTCATTAAGGGATGATCAAAAACATGATATGGCATTTCTAATTCCTCCTCATAGAAAAAGGCGTAAATGTACGCCTTTATGCATATATAATCGTTCCTGCTTTACCTTTAACGGCAAGTGCAGCATCTTCCAATGAAGCAATAATCGCTTGCCCTTTAGGATTAGCTTCAACAAAAGAAACAGCTGCAACAATCTTAGGTTCCATTGAACCTTTACCAAACTCTTCTTTATCAATATAATACTGTGCTTCTTTTACAGAAAGTTTAGAAAACTCAAGTTCATTGGGTTTTCTAAAGTTGACAGATACTCTTTTAACGGCAGTTAAAATAATAAAGACATCTGCTTTAATCAGTTCTGCGAGTTTCGCGCTTGAAAAATCTTTATCAATGACTGCTGCAACACCCTTTAACGTTTCATCTTGAACAACAGGAATACCACCACCACCGGATGCAACAACGACAAATCCTTTTTCAATCAATTCTTTCACTGCTTGTTTTTCAACAATATCAATTGGTTTTGGACTAGGTACAACAAAACGGTACCCTCTTCCTGAATCATCAACCATCGGTAAACCAGTTTCTTTGACTAACTTTTCAGATTCTTCTTTTGAATAAAAGCGTCCAATCGGTTTTGTAGGATTCTTAAAAGCAGGATCTTTTGGATCCACAACAGTTTGTGTAACAATGGTTGCTACTGATGTATTTAATTTTCTTTCTAATAATGCATTATAAATCGCATTTTGCAAATGATAACCAATATACCCTTGACTCATTGCACCACATTCAGGAAGTGGCATTCCAGGTACTTTAGGATTTAGATCATGAGCAATTTCAAATGCGTTTTGAATCATACCCACTTGTGGGCCATTACCGTGAACAACAACCACATGATGGCCTTGTTCAACGAGATCTGCAACACTGTGCGCTGCATGTTTGACTAATTCTAATTGTTCTTTAGGGGTATCGCCTAAGGCGTTACCACCTAATGCTACAAGAATCTTCATGTGCGATCCTCCTTTATCTGTTTAACAAAATCAGTTAAAGCTTGTTCAAAACATGCTAACGGTGGATTGACTAAACCTGCACCAACTTGCCCAACGCCAGCTTCTTTATGTGCCATACCTGTATTAATAATAGGAAGTGTTCCTGTTTCTAAAACCTTCATGATATCTATACCTAAAGCAGTTGGCATAAAATCAAGTGTTGGTAAGGTGAAAACTTGATGTTTACCTGCTGTGATGTCATGCATCTTCTTCGAATAATCAAATGCTTGTTCAACTACACCACCAACGAACTGCACAATCGCAGGTGCACCACCCATCGCAAATCCACCAATACCAAACGTTTCTGTAATTGCTGAATCACCAATATCAGGAGCTGCATCTTCTTCAGTAAATCCTGGAAACATAAGTCCTTTTACATAATTCGCAGGTGCTTTATACCATCTATCACTTGAAGCAAGTCGAATACCAAAATCAACACCGTTTCTAGCCATTGCAATAACAACTGTAGAATCTTTTACACCTTTAGCTGCATCTAATGCAACTTTACAGTAAGGCATGGATAAGTTTAAGAAATAATGTTCATTCTTTTGTATAAATTCAAATACTTCTTTCTTCTCTTGATCAGAAAATTTCGTTCGTAAAATGAATGGTGCAATATCTCTTAAGAATAATGCAGAGGATGCTTTATTACGATTATGACATTCATCTCCCATATGAAGTGCTTGTGTAATTAAACTCTTAATATCAATACCTCCCGAAAGAAGTAATGCTTCGTTTAGTACAGGAGCAAACGTTTTTTCAATCCATTTAAGACGATTAATCACTTCTTCACTGTTAGCACCATATCGTAAAACTTTTCCTAATCCTTCATTGATCGTGCAATAACTATAATTACGGTTGACAATATCATAAATCACATGAACAGGCATTGATGCAGAAATAATACCTGCCATCGGACCAACAGCATCGTGATGATGTGCAGAATCAAATTCAATCGCACCAGATTCAGCTAACTTGATGGCTTCTTTTTCGTTTTTAGCAAGGCCTTCATAGATCAATGCACCAATAATGGCACCTTTCATGGGACCAGCCATCTTTTTAAATTCAATGGGTGGACCAGCATGTAAAATCGTATGTTTGGACATGTTGGGAATCACATCAAATGCTTGTTTAACTGCAATAAGTCTGCCTTCTGATGACTTAATCTTTTCAACAGCTTTTATATTAGCTTCTTCAATCTGTTTTTGATAAGGTCTTAACTCATTTAATTGATGTAAAACCATCAAATTACCTTGAGCGGGTGGTGCCCAATCAAGATGAATATATGGTACTTCTTGTTTTTCATAATCTTGTTTAAATGAAGGTGAACCTATATTAATGATTTTAATATCTTCTTTAAATAAGTTTTTTGTACTCATCATTTCACCTCGCTCACTAAACTTGCTGCAATGACAGCTGCTTGAGCATTGGTTTTAGCAACAATAACCCCAGCATTCTTCAATAAGTTTTCTGATTTTCTTAATCCTTGAGCATCTTGTTCTGTTCCACATACATAACCAACGAATGCAAGTGCTCTATTTTCCTTAGCAGCAATCTTTTTCGCATCTTCGATACCAGAAAGTGTGATCCCAACAGGATCTTCATGGGAACCTAAACCGAGTTCAAAATCAAGTAAAATCACTGCTGTTTCAGGATTTTTAGCTTCTTGTAAAATGCGATCTATACGAATGGTTGGTTCAATCATGGGATGTGGTTTCCCTTGTGTAAAGATATCATCACCAAGATCGACTAAATTATGTCCATCGCTTATGCGTGGATCTTTCATTTTTTCATCTGTTTTTTTAGCTACATTACTCGTTACTTTTTTGACGAGTGGTCTTAAAATAGATAATGTTTCTGCAGTGAGTGTACCTCCACAGAATAAGCCCTTAATCTTTGTTTGACTTGGCATAAAACGCTGTTTGTTCTTTTTTATTTGATCCTTTAATTGATCATCAAATGCTAAGAGATCAGGTGTTTTAATCCCAATCAACTTCAATGATTCAATTGCAGCATCCGTTAATGTTGATACAAAAGTAACTTGATCAATCTTCTCATCAAGATGTGCATCAAGCAAACATAAAACAACGGGTTTAGTTACATGCATTAATCTTTCTTTAATCTTATCGAGCACGGTTTGATGAGGTGGTTTTGATATGAGAACGATAACTTTTGTATCTTCATCTTCATCCAAAGCATCAAGTCCTTTTAACATCATTTTTCCACCAACAGCTTCAGAGAGATCTCTACCGCCAACGCCGATGGCTTGTGTGATCCCACCGCCAAAACGATCAATGATGACCGTGACTTCCTGAAGACCCGTTCCGCTAGCAGCCACTAAACCTATCGAACCACGTTTGACCTGATTCGCGAAACATAAACCTTTACCATTAATAATAGCTGTTCCACAGTCTGGACCCATGACTAATAAATCTTTTTGAATCGCATAATCTTTTAATTTGATTTCATCTTCAACACTCACATTATCAGAAAACATCATGACATGCATGTTATCATCTAACGCCTTAAATGCTTCATGTGCTGCATAAATACCTGGTACGCTGATTACCGCAATATTGGCATCTAGAACATCCTTTGCTTGATGAATGGATGTCAATTTTTGCTCACCTTTTACAGTGTCTGTTTTCTTTTTACTATTTAATCTTTGAATTACTTCATCGACCCAATTTTCAATCGTTTCTTGCATGTCAATCGCAAGCATTAAATCATTGGGTTTCGCTTCATCAAGCGATTCATGATATAAACCAACCGATTTAATCATGTCTTTATTCATGTCAGTACCCATAAACATCACCAAATCATTTAAACCTAAATCTTTTTTGATTTGAACGGTGGTGCTCATTAAAGTCACTGAGTCATAATAACTATTTTTTAATACTTTTGCATCTTTCATTATGATCACTCCTATGACATCAGTCCATAGATAAAACCGGTTAAAATACCTGCACCAGATGATGCTCCTAGTTTTAAAATAGCTGTTGCTTTCTCAATATCATTTTCAATTAATAATCCTTCAATCATTTGAATAAACATATCTGGATAAAACCTTTGATATGTATCATTCAAATTTTGGTAAGACAATCTACTTGTTTTATGTTTTGCTTCTTTAATCAACATTTCAATCCAAGGTAAAGTTTTATTAACTGTGTTTAATCCTAAAATAAAACCAGTCAATATATCGTCTCCAAGTGGTGTGAGTCCCATGCCCAGCCCCATGATGGACAAAGCGCTTGGAAGACCTGGTGCATGTAGAAAGATATCAATCTTTTCAAACTGATAACTTAACCATGGATTATCTTTTGGAAATGAAAACACATTATAGTGATGACGATCCTTAACCATGTTTTTTAGTCTGGAAATCGTTTTTAATGTATCCGTATTAAAACGATAGGTTTTAAGATAAGGTTGATAAGATCTAATCCCTTCTTCAAGAACATCCAAGACTAATGAACCAATCTTAATCGTATGATTCTCATAAGTGACTTTAGTTTTAACTGCAAGATCATATGCATAGAAATCAATGGCTTGATCCGTCACTAAATGATGTTTTCCATATCCGACTTTATGACCAACCGTGATGAGTAAATCGTTAAGCAAAAGGTGAATCGTGCTGGTATATACGCCTTGGACCTCTGCACCATTCACCTTCAAACTTTCGATGATCTCACGATCAATCCCAAGAATTTTAGGATTCAATCTGTTTATTTTCGCTGGGACGATAGAAATTCATAATGACTAAAACAACGGCAATCGCAGTATAACCTAACGCAACTTCCCATCCAGTAGCAAAGCCAATCGCTGGAGCATGTATAAATCCGAAGAATGCGAGTGCTGCTGTAATTAATGCGTAAATCGCTGATGTTAAATACTTCTTATCGATAATGAAAATGGCAATCGTAGCTAGCATCATACCAACTAAAATATCACCTGCTGCTAATCTTTCCCAACCAAGAAGTGGAATACCTGTTCCCGCTAATGCACCATAATCAAGTGTCCCTCCGGTTGCTGCAATCGCATTTTTTACTTGAAGTGTTACATAACCTGCAATCAGTGGAATAAAGGATAAAGCAACAGCTGGCATATGCTTCTTCTCTGTTGTTGCAAATGCTTGTGTCGTAATAACCATACCGATATACATTAAGATTGGAAGTAATGCAACAAGTGGAATAATTGCTAAAATGAAGTTCATGAAACCAAGGAACGCAAGAACCAAGACTGCAACACCGGTTGCCCATGAATATCCAACGCGTGCACCTGTTGATTTCCAACCAGGATGGCCAATGTAAATAATTGTTGGGAATGGAGAACCTAAGAATGATCCTAAAATGGTTAAACCTGCAGGTACTAACATTGCTTTAGGGACATTATAAGATTCACCCGCAACTTCAGCACTTTCTAAATTATCTAAACTTTCTAAGAAATCATAAATCGCTAAAGGAATCGCTGCTGGTAAGAATGGTGCAATTTGTTGAAAACCTTTACCGAATAAATTAATAGCTAAACCAGGTAAAGATAAGCCAACGTTACTTACAGATTCACCAACTGCTGCTGGATCCATATAACCTGTAACCCATGCTAAAATAGTACCAATCATGATCGCGAATGCACCAGCTGGAATACCAAATGGCATTTTCTTTAATGCAAACCAACCAACAAAGATAATCGCTAATGAAGTCATTCCAATATAAGGTGTTGTAAAGACTTGACCAGCTGGGTTCATGGCGATATATGTAATCGCTAAACCAGCTAAAGCACCTAACATAGCTGCTCTTGGAATGTATTTCTTAATATAAATACCAACAAATGATCCAATGGTCATAATAATCCCTTGAATGAAGTTCCAAACAATACCTGCACCCCAAGCAATTTGCCAATCGCCTGTTGTTGCATAAACAACAGCAATAACACCAAATGCAACCACGAAATAGTGTGGTACTGATAATCCGTAAGGCATTGCAGTGACATCTGATTTTTTAGACTTAACTGATAACATTTTTGCTTGAAGTGCTAGAATGATACCACCTAAACCTACAGCAACCGCTGTACCTGGTACAACATTACCAAAAACGATGTCGTTTGGCATACCAATCACAATCAGTAAACCAATCGCTGCTAAAAAGTTTGTTAATACGTTTGAAAATAATCCGAAAAAGCCGTTTAAATCACCTTTAACCCACCAGGGTGTTCCACCCTTTAGTTTTTCCATCATATGTTTTCTCCTCTATTTTTTATTATTTAAACCTTTAAGTAATGCTTCACTTGTGGTTGTCCATCCAAAGATACCACCTTGTTGGTTGATCATGCGAATTGCAGCTTCTTGATCTCTAGGATCAAATGCTGCGGTTCCATCTTCAATCATTAAACATTCATAACCTCTATCATTTGCTTCTCTAATTGTCGTGTGAACACACACATGTGTAGTCACACCACAAACAATAAGTGATTCAATGTTATGATTTTGTAAAATGAGATGTAAATCAGTTTGATAAAAAGCACCTTTACCTGGTTTATCGATGACAACTTCATGAGGAAGTGGCTTCAATTCATCAACGATATCATGACCATATTCACCACGAATCAAGATTTTACCCATTGGTCCATCTTCACCAATCGCTGGTGATCTTCTTTTCTTTGCTTTAGGTACATCTGATAAATCAGGACGATGTCCTTCACGTGTATGCACAATAAACATCTTTTTTTCACGTGCAGCATCTAAAATCGTTTTAACGGTTGGAATAATCGCTTTTGTTGGCGTAATATCATTACCCAATGCTTCACCAAAACCACCAAACTCACAAAAATCACGTTGCATGTCAATAATGACAAGTGCTGTCTTTTCTAAATCAAAATCAAATGCAAATGGTTTTGCTTCAACTGATAAGTTTCTCATCACTCAAATCTCCTTTTTTCTTTTCATAAAATGCATAACCTATAAAGATGATTGCTACTGCAAGATAACCGAATGTCATCCCTAAGTTCTCATTTAAACCCACTGTTGGGGAATGAATGATACCAAAGAAAGTCAGTAATGCACCAATACCTGCAGATACCGTTGCATAGATAAACTTACGATCGATTACGAAAACTGCAATTGCAGCTAAAATCATCCCTACAATAATACTTCCTTCACCTAACGCATTCATTCCTAAATAATTTAATCCTGCGTTATTTAAAACATCAAAACCAACTTCTGCTGCTGTTGTTCCTGCTGCATTTAAAGCAATATCAACTGCGTTATTTGTCCAATCTGCTAAATGGGGTACAAGTGCGAGTACTACTGCTGGTGCATATTTGTGCGGTACTGACGTGAATGCTTGTTGCGTAATGACAACACCGATATAAAGTAATATCGGTAAAATCGCCACAACTGGAATCACTTCAAGTAAAACAGAAATCATGCCAAGCATTGTAATAACAAACAAGACTAACCCACCAACAAATGAATAACCAATACGTGCTCCTGCTGCTTTCCAACCAGGATGTCCAATGAAGACTGCTGTTGGAAAAGGTGATCCAAAAAGTGCACCAATTAATGTTGTCGTTCCATCTGCTAACATCGCTTCTTTGGTTGAATAAGAATCACCTGCAACTTCTGCAGACTCAACATTATCCATCGTTTCAAAGAAATTATATATTCCTAGAGGAATGGCAACAACTAAGAAGGGTACTGCTTCACTAAAACCATCTATCATAGGTTTTATACGTGGAATTGGAACTCCCATAGTGATGTTTTGAACTGAATTCAAAAATCCATCCCATGTCATTAAACCACTAGCCCAACCAATGATTACACCTAGAATAATAGCAACTAGTCCCGTAGGTAAATTAAAAGGCATCTTGACTTTACCAATCCATCCGAGTAGTACAATCGCAAGTGCAACTAAACCTATATAAGGAATTGCGAACACACTGAATGCAGGATTTAATGCAATATATGTGATCGATACACCTGCTAAAGATCCTAACATGGCAGCTCTTGGAATGACTCTACGTAGTTTAGGTCCAATTGCTGCACCTAAAAGTTCAATAAGTCCCTCAACCACTGCCCAAACCAGACCGGCGCCCCAAGCTAAGTAAGCATTATCTGTTGCCCAAAAGACAGGACCAATAATCATAAAAACAATTAAAAACATGTGTGGAACAGATGTACCTGCAGGAAGTGCAGTGACATCTGTTCTTCCAGTCTTTTTAGCAAGTTTTACTGCCATAAAACTATAATAAATTGAAGACATAAAAATAGATAATCCAACAGCCGGTAAAATTCTTCCATAAACAATATTACCTGGAAGACCAACAACAACTGATAGTAAAGATGCCATGACTAGAATATTGGTTAGGTTATTTGTAAAAAGACCAAAGAAGCCATTCCAGTCACTCTTAACAAAGTATTTCAATACGGACACCTCCTCATGTAGCTCCATTATACAAGATGCAAGGTATCTTTGTATTTAGTAATACATCACAAGAAAAACGCTTTATATTTGTTATTTTTTATAATCATGTTACAATAACATCGAGGTGAAGCCATGCAAACAACCATAAAAGAATTACTAGAACAGCAGATATTTCAATCGTATACGATCCTCTCAGGTAAAGATCATTTATTAAGACCTATTGAAAGTATTTCGATATTAGAAACACCTGATTTTGAAAACTATATTATTGAAAGAAGTTTAATCCTAACAACTTTTTATCCAATTAAAACCGATGTTGAAACCTTCAAGCATCTCCTTTTTGCACTAAACAAAAAAGATACCGCTGGTATCATCATTAAACTTCATCGCTATATCGATCAAATACCAGAAGATATATTAACACTTGCAGAACAGCTCATGATACCCATCATTGCACTAACCTATGATGCTAACTTATCACTTCTTTTTAATAACATTTTAAGTGAGCTACAGACTAAAGATTATTCAAATTTTTCGTTTGATGCAAATTACTCACAATTCTTAAAACAAATCTATGAAACGCCATCAACAAAAACATTGATGCAAATTGTTGAAAAAATTCCTGATTTGGATCTTCTCATTCAAAACCTTGATAACAAAAATACCTATACTTCAAATGAAGTTCTTCTAACATTCTTCAATCAATCTAAAACACCTAAGAATCTGTTTCAACGCATTGGTGATACCCTTTATTACGCTGAAGATGTTGTTTATGATGAAAAACCAATTTATCGTATTGTTTTTATGGCAAAAAATGAGAAAAGACATATTTTACATAACTACATCGAGATATTTAAATTAATGATTATCGTTATTCATCAAAAAAAGATTGAAAACACATTGAAGCAAAATCAGTTTTTGCTCAATTTCGTTTCCAATCTTTCATCATCATATACCAATCAACAACTTATTGAAGCTACTAAACGTTATCACTGGAATATATCATTTCCCGTGACGATTTTAATGATCTCGCTTAAAGAGAATCAAAAGAATGTTATCAATCCCAACATGATTGAATATATTAGAACTGTCATCATCAATAAATTTCATTTAAACAGTGATGAGCTTCGCTACACATTAATTAACCAACAACTTCTCTTTATCATCAATACACTTGAAACCATACCACTATCAGATACCATTGTCAATGTGTATGAACTTATCCAAGATAAATATAAAGATACCACTTTCAAGTTGCTTTATTCCCATTTAATTCATGATGCATCTGAAA
>MIDA01000005.1:0-13322 GCA_001830045.1 Tenericutes bacterium RIFOXYA12_FULL_35_10
CTTGATTTCCTGGTTCTTCTGGTGTTACTGGTTCTTCAATAGGTATGCATTCACTGCCATTCCACTCTTCATCTACTTCACAGTTTGGTTCGACTTCTTTTGGAACACATTCTGTGCCGTTCCATTCTTCATCAACTTCACATACGGGTGGATTATCCACACAGACGCCATCAACTTCAGTTTGGTTGGGAAGACACACAAGGGGTTCTTCTTTTTCAACATCAGAAGCCCAGGGGAAACCTACATATTCAGTCCAATAAGTAGCTTGTAGTCTCTCTAAAGCACCAACCACTAGAGGATTAGAATTATTCAATGTTTTATAACTGAAAATTGCACTACCTTTAATGACATCATATGTTTGATTGTATCTTAGCTGTTCTAAAAATTCAGATTCATATGTCCAACCGCTATTTTCTGCATACCGGTAAAACCCATGTCCAACTATAAGATCAACACCCGTACCTTCGGTTATTCCTGACCACCAATCAACTAAATCGGCGTACGGTGCTAGTCCATGATCAAATTGCCAGTAAAGCTGTGGCATGATGTAATGAAGCCATCCTTCTTCAACCCATTTTCTACTATCTGCATATTGTGCACTATAGCTTTGCATGGTTGATGTTGATGTATTTGATCCATCAAGACCACCAGACTTCCAAATACCAAACGGTGAAATACCAAATTTGACCGTTTCTGCGCTATTCGTATTATATGTTTCAACAATGTTAAAGATATCTCTAACGAGCATATTCACATTTTCTCTACGCCAGTCTGCTAACGTTTGATTGGTTAGTTTTGTTCTGTTATATGTTTCTTCATCTTGACTATTATCCATACCACTATAGGAATAGAAATAATCATCAAAATGAATACCATCAACATTATAATTTGCCATTAATTCTTGAATCACATTTTTAATATAAGCTCTAACTTGATTTTCACCTGGGTTTAGAATTAATTTACCCTGTAAATCTTGTAATACAAACTCAGGATGTTGTCTTGCAAAATTGTCTTCATGTAAACTGTTTAATTGTGTCATCTTATCGCCAGACACATTCGATACGCGATAAGGATTTAACCACGCATGAAGCTCTATACCTCTTTTGTGTGCTTCAGCAATAATAAATTCTAAGACATCCCAACCTGGATCTTGTCCCTCAACACCTGTTAAGTATCGTGAGAAAGGTGCGTAATCAGATGGATAGAATGCATCATTCATGGGACGAACTTGGAAGAAGACCGTATTAAAGTTTAATGCTTCAATGCGGTTCAACATACTGATAATTTGGTTTTTATAGTTTTCTTCTGATGAGTGTTGTCCAATATCAATATTACCAACGGTTGCTACCCATACAGCTCTCACTTCAGCATCTTTTTCAACGTAGGGTGAAGGCAGTATGATTGGATCTGTTGAATTGTAATGATTGACGATTTCACCATCACGAATGACATACGTATTGGTTTCATTGGGTGGTATATTTAGACGAATGCGTTCTTCTAAGGTTTGTGATGCATTACCTGCTAAATCGGTTGCATAAAACTCAACCCAGTAAGTTGCATTTAATGATAAGACTAAATCTTCACTAAATTCAGCCCAAGCAGTCCATGCTCTTCCATTATGAAGTCTATAATAAATCTTATCCGTCGATTCAGATGGCGTAATACCTACAGTGACTTCATCAATGTAATACGTACCATCAAATTCACCCGTCACACTGATCACTGGATCAACAGGAGCGGTGCGATCGACATGAATTGTTTCAGATGTCACCGTTGCACAAGCATCATTATTCTTATATTCAATGGTATAGCTACCTTCATTAGGAAAACTTAAAGTTGAACTATAGGTTAACCATTCACCTTCATTAATGCGGTATAAAACATCGACTTGACCATTTAATGAGACCGTAACTTCTTGGTAATACGGATAATTTCCTGTGCCTAATATATCGATTTCAGGAACGGGATAGCATTCAGCAACAACACTGATTAATCTGTTAACTTCAACGGATTCAACATTTTCGCTGTTAATTGTTTTCGTTCGAATATAATAATTACCTGTACCATCTAAAACGATGGGTCCCGTATATAACTGCCATTCACCAACACTGCCATGATTAATCGCAACCCAAATCGGTTCACTATTTGAAGTAATCGTCAAAACTGAACCTGTAACATAACTGCTACCGATCATCGTTCCTGTGACATTAATCACTGGTATATCATTATTTTGTTTATCAATCTCAAAGGTGTATCCGGAGATGAGTGATTCTAATCCTGCTGAGGTCACGGCTTTCACATGAAGATTATAAATACCTTCTGATGAGAAAGTGAGTGGTGCAGTATATAATTCAAAAGGTGCGTTATTCACACTTACATAAATATCATCTGCTGCAGTGATGGTTGCTGTCACATCACTGGTATATAAAGAACCATTCATTGTACCTGATAAAGTAACATCAGGTGATGGTACAGAACTTTCTGGCCACATATTGAGTGGTGTTTCAGTCCACATCGTTGTAGCAACTGTATTCATCTGACTCTTGGTTAAAAATGCAGCACTATATAAAGCTGATCCTTTAATTTCAGGATGTTTTTGATTATACCTTAACTGCGTCGGTATTTCATCTGCTAACCAGTTATCGACATTATGAATACCATGTCCAATAATCAGATCAACATCCGTTCCTCTAACGACACTCGCCCACCAATCAACAACATCTGCATAAGGTGCTGTTGCATGGGTAAAACTCCAATAGACTTGAGGACAAATATAATGAACCCATCCTTCATCAACCCACTTTTTGCTATCAGCAAATTGTGAATAATAACTTTGAGAAGTTCCAGTTGAAGTATTTGAACCTTCACCTTGTGATTTCCAAATACCAAAGGGTGAAACACCAAAGCGAACATCTTTACTGTTGAGTGTGTTATGATCAACAACATCTTCCATGACACCACGAATGACATCATTGACGTTTTCTCTACGCCAATCACCAATCACTTGTCCTGGTAACTTGTACGTGTCATAAGTTACTGTATCACTTGAAATTCCACTATAGGGATAAAAATAGTCATCAAAATGGATACCATCAACATCATATAAAGTAATTAATTCTTTAACAACGTTTCTAATATACGTTTTAACAGCAGGTTCGCCTGGATTTAAAATATACGGATATACGTTATTTGAATAATTACCTGCAATCACTAAATCTGGATTTTGTTTAGCAAAGTTTTCATTGTGAAGTGTTTCTAACATGTCTTCTTCACTTAAAGCTGAATTTTGAACACGGTAAGGATTTAACCATGCATGAAATTGAATGCCTTGTGAATGTGCATAATCAATCATCCAAGCCATGACATCCCAACCTGGATCTTGACCTTCAGTTCCTGTTAACCACTTACTCCATGGTGCATAAGCTGAATCATAAAAAGCATCATTATTCGGTCTTACTTGGAATAAGATGGCATTCATGCTTTTCGCTTTGACGCGATTAATTAAATCTTGGAAAGCTAACTTATATTGTGATTCAGAGGTATGGACGGGCATGTTAAGTTGATGAACAGTTGCTACCCAAACACCTCTAAACTCTGTATCTGATTCGACATAACTTTGTGGAATCGTCACAGGGGTTGATGTATTGTAATGAAAAACGGTTTGTCCACCGCGTGTTAAATTAATAAGCGGTGTACTTGCATTGATGGTTTGACCACTCATCATCAAGATGACAAAGATGGATAATAGCGTTAGCAAGATGAGTTTATATCTTCTCATGTCAGACCTCCTTTTTAAAAAGTTTCTTTAAGTTTTGCATACCTGGAAATGCTTTATCTTGATCCATAAACGTTTTGGCTGTAAAAAACACATTACCACTGACAACGTCATGTTGGTTTGCATATTTGACTTGATCAACGATTTCGTTTGGGTTCTGATATCTTGAATCTGTACCTAAACGATACGCACCGTGACCGATGTAGAGTTTCACGTTTGTGTCTTTACATAAATCAACCCACCAATCTAGTAGATCAGCAAACGGTGCTAAATGATGTCCAAAATCCCAATAGATTTGTGGCACGATGTAATCAACGATACCTTCTTTAACCCATGTGACAGAATCTGCATATTGTCCATAATAAGATTCACTACATCTTGGGTCAACGTTTGCACCTTTTGGATCACTTTCTTTGGTTTTCCAAATACCAAACGGTGATAAACCAAACTGGAGTTTTGGATTATGTTTTTTAAGTGCTTGATACACTTTTCTCATGGCATCTGTGACATGATGTCTTCTAAAATCACCTAAAGACCATGACTCTTCTTCTCTAAATTCATATTCTTTCAAATCATTATAGACATCATCTAAGCCTGCATAAGGATAGAAGTAATCATCAAAATGAATGCCATCTACATCATAATTGGAAACGAGTTCAACCATCGAATCTGTAATAAACTGTTTGACTTCGTCTTTTGCTGGATTTAAAATCATTGCACCTTTTTTGTCTAAAACAATGAGTTCAGGATGTTTTTTAGCAAAGTTTAAGTCATCACATGTCTTTAAATACTCATCTTTAGGTATCGTTCCATTTAAGGATACACGGTATGGGTTACACCAAGCATGAAAGGATAATCCCCTTTGTTTCGCTTCTTTAATAATCCATGCTAAGACATCAAACGGAGGTTTTTTACCTTCAACTCCCGTAAAATATCTGCTATATGGGTTTAACTTTGATTCATAAAAAGCATCATTGGTTGTTCTTACCTGAAAGTAAAGCGTGTTGATGTTAAAGTCAACAGCTGTATCCAAAATAGAAATAACTTTCTTTTGGAAAAGATCAATATCTTCAACCGTGGGTAAATCAATATTAACTACATTAGAAACCCAAAATGCGCGAACCTCTTTTTCATGATACACTTCTGGAATTTCAACGGGTGTTTCAGAATTAAAATGGTTGATAATATCTTTATTTTCATTCATTTGATAAATCTTCATGGACATTTATTTCTCCTCGTAGTAAGTTAAGTAAGGCTTATGTGCAATAACTAATTCATCAAATGCTTTCTTCGCTTCAATCGTTGATTTTGTCAAAGGATGAATTTGTAATGCAAGAAGTGCTTTATCTAAATTCTTTTCATAAATGGCATCAGCAAGCAGTTCTTCATATGCTTTCACACTTTGAACTAAACCTCTGATCTGAACTGGAAGTTGTCCAATATGTACAGGAATGGGGCCATCTTTGGTGATGCGACACGTAATTTCAATCGCACACCCATCAGGAAGATCGGTGATGTGTCCGTTATTAATTGTATTCACCACTTGATAATCACGTTTGTCATTATAAATCGATGAAATGACAGAACATGCGACATCTGAATAGTAAGCTCCACCACGTTTAGACAATTCTTCAGGTTTTTCCTTCAATTCAAGATCTTCATATTTCTTAAATAATTTCGTTTCAATATCTTTAACGAGTTCAGCTCTTGTTTCATGTTTTTCATAAGATGCCATAAACTTCTTAAACATCTCTTCATAGAAATAATAATACTTAAGATATGGAGATGGATAACATTTTAATTCTTTAACAAACTGATGACTCCAAGCCAGTGGATCGATGTTATTCATCGTCATTTGATTTTCTCTCATCTTTTCCATAATCTCAGGAAGACGATCTTTTTTACGATGGAAGACGTTTAAAACAAACGATAAATGATTTAATCCTCCAAAAATAGGAACTAAATCTTTAGGTTTCACTGAAAGTTGATCTGCAAAATGCATGGTCATGTTAATCGGAACATTACATACACCAATGTATCTTTCAAAATCACAATATCTAAATACAGCTTCAGATACAACACCTGCAGGATTCGTGAAATTAATCAACCACGCATGTTCACAAAGTTCCTTCATATCTTTAATGATGTCATAGATGACTGGTACTGTTCTCAGTGCTTTAAATACACCACCCGCACCATTTGTTTCTTGTCCTAGCATGTTATATTTTGCTGGAATGCGTTCATCTTTAATACGTGCATCGAGTAAACCCACACGAAACTGTGTTGTCACAAAATCAGCATCTTTTAAAGCTTCTCTACGGTTCAATGTTAAATGGATTTCCATAGGAATACCCGCTTTTTCAACCATACGTTTCGCTAAATTTCCAACAATATGTAATTTTTCTTTGCCTTCTTCAATGTCCACTAACCATAATTCACGAATAGGGAGTTCATCATAACGTTTGATAAATCCTTCAATGAGTTCTGGTGTGTAAGATGATCCTCCACCGATGGTGACAATCTTAATTCCTTGTTTCATCGTTTGATCCTCGTTTCTTCCAAATGTTTATCAATCAATTCATCTTGTTTAATCCCAAGATGATCTAGTGCTCTTAAATAAGCTCCAACCATCGGAATATATATTGGTCTTACAAGATAAGCTTTAGGTATTTCCTGTGTTAGATAATGTTTCATGCTATCAATTAAATGATGTGATCCCTCTTCAAAGACTCTACCACCTATCACGACAGGTATGTCTTCATGTTCTGCATGTACTTGTTTGATCACACCCGCGGTTTGATAACCAAGAAACATGCCAACTCGAGAAATAATCTCGATGGAAACTTCATCACCTTCATTGGCTAATTTAAATGCTAATGCAGTAATTTTCCCTAAATCATGACGATTTATGCGTGGTGTTGGATAAAATAAATGAACAACATCAGACATCTGATCGACATGTAAAATTTTGGGTATCTCATCCATAAGTCTTGTATGTTTATAGGTGAGTTCTTCTGCTCTAAATGCATAATGCAGTGATTCTCTTGCGATATCAAGACCACCACCATAAATACCTAAGGTAAAACCTAAACTACGTAAGATGGCTTTTTGACCGTCTTTATTCATGGCTGCAGAATTTGTTCCAGTTCCACAAATCGCAACCGCACCAAATGGTGTTTTAAGACCACTTCTTAAGATCAGCCACGCATCATTTTCAATGGTAAATGGAATATCACCTAAAATGTGTTTCGTTGCTTGATTCAAACGATCAAAATCTTCAGGTAAATCAGCACCTGATATCCCTAGATGTGCATATGTAATCTGATTGAGTTTTAAATCTTTAGCATCTAATGCATCTTGAATCAGTGTTTGTATTACCATCTGATATGTTTCTACACCAAGGGATTGATGATTACAACCTGTACCAATGGCTTGATACAAAAGACGACCTTCTAGATCGAACAGTCCAAGATGTGTCTTTGTTCCTCCACCATCAATTGCAAGTATCATTGGTATCCCTCGCTTTTTAAAGATAATAACTAACCTGTCCTAAAATCGTTTGTTTTTTAGCTCCTGTAGCCTTCGTTGCATTAGAAGGTTTACGGTTTATTGTTTCATTTCCTAGGATTAAGAATGCTAAAGCTTCTTTTGCTTTACTGTCATAGCCTAATTCTTCTAAGATCATGATTTTAATTTCTTTTAATTCTTTTTTGATTTCATTCATCAAAAATGTATTGTATGCACCGCCGCCACTAAAGATGATTTCATCAAGTTTTACATCGTTCATCACAAAATCTTTATAGGCTTTAACAATAGAATCTTTCGTAAATTCAGTGAATGTTCTAATTAAATCCTCTTTTTTCTCGTTTTTAAAGAGGGCTAATATATCTTTTGTATACGCATCACCAAAGAGTTCTCTTCCTGTTGACTTAGGTGGTTTTTGTTCTAAATAAGGATGTGCCATCAAAAGTTTATGGAGTGGTCGAATGACTTTTCCATTTGATGCAGTATTTCCATCTTGATCATATGGCTTACCAAATAAGCTTAACATGGCATAATCAATCATTAAGTTTGCTGGACCCGTATCAAATGCAATCATTTCATCCAAAGTACCACCTGCTTTTAATACGGTCATATTGGATATGCCACCCAGATTATGAAGTGCTCTTGTTTTCTTAGGATCACTAAATAACACATAATCCACATAAGGCACTAACGGAGCTCCAACGCCACCCGCTGCAATATCAGCTGTTCTAAAGTTAGAAACAACGGTTGTTTTTACTTTAGACGCAATTGCAGAACCATCACCTAGTTGTAGTGATGATTTGATGTATTCAGAATTATCTTCATTGATATGCCATATCGTTTGTCCATGTGATGCAACAAACGCTAAATCTTTACTATCAATACCATACGACTTGCAAAGTGCTAAAACAGCATCACCAAATGCATAACCAAGTTCCATATTTAAACTTGATATTAAAGCAGGTGTGCACGCATCATCTTTCATCGCATCTTTTATTTTTTTCATTAAGTTAAGTTCAATTGGATACGTTTCAAACGAAAGTACCTTGACTTTTGTTTGAAGGAAACTGCCATCAATCTCTGCTAAACAAACATCGATACCATCCAATGAGGTGCCACTCATGATTCCAACTGCCATCTTCTTCATGATACCTACCCCTTCTCAAATCTATTATAATTCATCTTTAGATGATATACCTGTTTCATACTGTGTTATGGTTGTTTTTTTCAATTTCGCTAAATTATGCCCTTATGAGTGAAAAAAAGATAAAAAAACGCGTGATTTCTCACACGTTTTACACTATCTTTTGAATTTCTTAAACGTCTTATAGGTCATCTCTAATGTTCTAACTGACCTATCAATATCGGTATATGCACAATGTGCAAACAGAGCGTCCACCACACACATTTGAGATATACGTGAGGTCATCGCACCACTTCTAAATTCACCTTCTAAAGAAGATGTGTATAAAACAATGTCGGATAAATCAGCTAAAATGGATGATCCTAACTTCGTAATAGAGATAATTTTCGCTTTATTCTCTTTAGCAAGTAAAGCTGCGCTCACGATCTCTTTGGTTTTACCTGAATTTGAAATAAAGATAATCACATCTTTTTGATTAATGAATGATGCGTCTACAAGCTGTTCATGTGACTCGCCTTGAGCGATACAGAACTTATTGATTCTTCTTAATTTCATTTCTAAATCTTTACATACAAGATAGGATGAACCTTTACCAAAGATTAAGATTTTACGTGCTGCCATAATCAGTTCGGCTGCTTGTTTCGTAACCTTCTCATCATACATCTTTAAAGTGTCTTCTAAAACACGAATATTATTTTCAATCGCAGATCTTCCACAGTGTTCATCTCTACCTAAGATGACATCGACATATTCTTTATTTTCGGGAATTTCAACTTTAGCATTGGCTAAAATAAAATCGATTTTAAAGTCTTTAAATCCCTTATAGCCCAACTTCTTGCACATGCGAACAACCGATGCAGGGGAGGTATATGCAGCTTCAGCAATTTTTTCAACACTGAAATCTTTGATTGATTCTTTATTTTCAATGAGGTAATCTAAAACAACACGTTCAGCCATGCTCAGTTCTTCTTTGTATTTAAGCATTGTCAACATGACACTCATGAAGTTCACCTCTTCATTTAATATTTAGCATTTCTATGCAATCATATTATAACATTATTGATGCCTTTTGAACTAACAAAATGAATGCGCTTTACTTTTCAAGAAAAGTAGAAAGAAAAAAAGCAAAGGCCTCTTTGCTTTTTCTCTGATGGATGTCCATCATGTGGAGGGAAAAAATGATTTTAAATCACTTTACCTGGGTTTAAGATGTTCTTCGGGTCGAAGGTAGATTTAATACCTTTCATGAGCATCAACTGTTTTTCACCCAGTTGTTTTTTCATATATTCTTTTTTTGCATAGCCAATACCATGCTCACCAGAAACCAGTCCACCAAACGAAAATGCTTTTTCATATAGTGCATTGAATCCGACTTTGAGTTTTTCTTTCCATGTCTCATCATCCATTCCATCTTTACAGAAATAGATATGAAGATTACCATCACCAACGTGTCCAAAGTAAGGAATACGCACGTTTAAGTCTTCCGAGATTTTTCTAACATAATTTAAAAATGCTCCAATGTTGGACCGAGGTAGAACCACATCGCATTCATCAATTTCTGAAGTGGATGCTTTAATCGCTTCTAGGAAGCCACCACGTACTGTCCATACGCTCTTTCTTCTTTCTTCAGTGTCTACTAAGAAAACATCAAGTGCGTTGTATTTATTCACACAAAGTGAACTTGCAATTTCGATATCTTCTTCGATTGCAGTTTCATTATTTCCATCATAACTGATGAGTAAATAAGCTTCAAAATCATTATGTGGAATCTTCTTACCTAAGAAGGTTTCACTGTATTGTAGTGATTGTTTTTCTAAGAACTCTAAAGCTGTTGGTAAAACATGTTCATTGATTAATTTAGGTGCTGCAGCTATCGCGTCTTCTCGCGATTTAAATGGAACGAGTAAACTCACACTCTTTTTCGGTTTTGGAATGAGTTTTAAGGTTGCTTCAACGATGATACCTAGCGTGCCTTCACTACCAATGATTAAATCTTTTAAGCCATATCCTGTGGAATTTTTAACGACTTTACCACCAAATTGTACGATTTCACCATCCGGTAAAACAACTTCTAAACCTCTGACCCAGTCTCTTGTAACACCATATTTGATCGCCCGCATACCACCTGCATTGGTTGAAATATTTCCGCCTATGGTTGCTGATTTTTCACCTGGATCAGGTGCGTAAAAGAGATTTTCTTTTTCAACATGTTCATAAATATCCATCAATAAGACACCTGGTTCAACACGTAGTGTTAAATTGGTTTGATCGAGTTCAATGATGTGATTCATCTTTGAAACATCAAGTAAAATACCACCATAAAGAGGGACACACGCACCGACTAAACCTGTACCACTACCACGAACAGTTACAGGAATTGTTTTTTCAAATGCGTATTTCATGATCTTAGATATCTGATATTTGTCTTTAACGAGTAAGTGAATTTCTGGGTAGTGTGAAACAGTGTCCAGTTCATCATGTGAAAAATCTTTTTCGATTTGTTCACCAACAAACGTAAACTCATGTCCTACGATTTCTTTTAAATACTTAATATCAGCTTGATTTAATGTATGATATGTCATGCATTCACCTTCCATACCTGATCAATCAGTTTATTTAATTCAGGTAGGACATCATAGATGTTACCTACAATTGAATAATGACTGATGTCAAAGAGTTTATTATGTTCATCTTGATTAACGGATATGATTAATTCAGCTTCTTTCATACCTTCAATGTATTGAACTGCACCACTAATTCCTAAATTGATAATCAGTTTAGGTTTAACTGTTCTTCCTGAAAGTCCGATTTGGTGCTTAGCATCAAACCATCCATTTTCAATGAGTGGTCTCGTACATGCAACTTCCGCATTTAATTTTTGAACGAGGGGTTGGATAAGTTCTAAATCTTTTTCTTTTTTAAATGCTCTACCGACAGCAATAATCACTTCAGCTTCGGAGATATCTTTGACTTTGGGTTTTTCAGTTGCTTGAATGAGTCTTGTTTTTCTTTCATGAGGGATTTCTTTTGTATCCTCATAAGATACTTTTCCAAAAGGAGTCACTTTTTCTGGAAGATTAAACATCTTATAACGAATCGTTGCAAGCTGTGGTCTATGGTTTGGTGTATTAATTTTTGCCATAATATTACCACCAAATGCGGGTCTAATTTGAAGAAGATCCCCATCAGGTTTAATATCTAACATGGTGCAATCTGCAGTTAATCCTGTTTTAAGTCTTGCTGCGATACGAGGTGCAAAACTTCTTCCCAGTGGTGTAGATCCAAAGAGAATCACGTTATTTTGATGTGTTTTGAAAAAATGCTCAACAACATTGGTGTAAACCTGGACATCAAAATCGGTATACGCTTCATTCTCATAGGCAAACACATGATCTGCACCATAAGATAATGCTTCATTTACCATATGTTTAACATCACTACCAATGATGATGGCAAACACAGGTTCTTTAGTGATTAATGAAAGTTCTCTTGCTTTACCTAAAAGTTCCCATGATACAGGATGTGCGATGTTGTTACGTTGTTCAACGTAAACTGCAATTCCTTTATATTTTGACTTATCGACACAAGGTTTTACGGTTTCTACAAGTTCACAGACACCATTAGGTCCTCTTTTAACACACATCTTACAGATCTTACAGGATGCATTAATCGATAAATACATATCTGTATATTCAAATGCATTGAATGGACATAAATCGATTAATGCTTTTGCTATTTCAGGTGTGACTTTATCGTTGTTTACTTTAATATATGCCATTTCTGTTCACCTACACATAGCGACTTTCTTTTAAAATATCAAACATTTTTTGAGCTAGTTCTTCTTTTGATCCAACCACTTTCTTCGTATCCATGCGTTTTTGTGGTGGAAAGATTTCATCAACTTGTGTGGGTGATCCTGATAAACCATAATGATCTGGGTTTTGGTCTTCTAGATGCTTTAAGGATACCATGCTGATCTGATAACCCTTCATCATTTGCTTACGACGATAGGAAGGAAGTCTGGGAGTATTCATGTCTTTTTCAATGGTAATTAAACATGGCATCTCAATTTCTACAATCTCTTCATGATCATCAAAAGCGCTTCTTAAAATCAAGGATTTTTCTTTGATTTCAACGATTTCTTTGACGTAAGGGATGTGAGGAATGCCTAAAAATTCAGCTATTTCTGGTCCAACTTGGGCTGTATCTCCATCTGTTGTTTGTTTGCCACATACGATGACATCAAAGTTACCGATATGTTTAATCAACTGTGATAACGTATACGATGTAGCAAGCACATCTGCACCTGCAAATCTTCTGTCGCTAATTAAGGTTGCATCATCTGCTCCCATATAAAGTGCTTCATTTAAAACAGCGGTTGCCGATGGAGGCCCCATCGTAATCGCGTGTACTTTCGATGTTTGATCTTTTTCTTTAAGTTTAAAGGATGCTTCAAGTCCGAAAAGATCAAATGGATTCATTTTAACGTTATTTCCGTCACGAATGAGTACCCCAGTTTTTGGATCCACTTGGACGTTGGATGATGCGGGTACTTGTTTAATGCAAGTGATAATATTCATAGACTACCTCTAAGTTCATAGTGTTCATTTATACGTTATCATAGATAAACTCAGAAAAAAACGAATTGTTAAAAATCACTCGCTTTTTTCATCTTTAGGAAAATATGTTCGTTTGAATGATGAAAAAAGCACCTTTTGAGAGGTGCTTTCAATCATCGTTATGTATTACTCAGTCATTTCTCTTTTTAAGAATTCTTTGAGTAAATTGATAAACCGGTTCACATCATCTGGATGAATGATGAGAATAAAATCTTCGGAAAAATCACTATGCTTATAGTTAATTTGATCAGCTAGTGCT
>MIDA01000005.1:13330-21167 GCA_001830045.1 Tenericutes bacterium RIFOXYA12_FULL_35_10
AATCACGTATTCGCCAGCTTGTAAATCAAGATCAAATGAGTCATCATCGGATGCGTAAAGTGTTCCATTGATACTAACCATATACGATAGACTATTATTGACTGGATCAAATCTCAAGTCACCATTGCTATCGACAAAGAAATTAGCAGGTTTATCTAATCTGATGCGCATATCAGGAAAGCCTACAGGTGCAGGTCTTGGAATATGTTCACCTTTGACGATGAACACACCATTTGATACTGAGCGAACGGTATTATCAGAAGGTGTATTTAAAATATCATAAGATCCTTCTTCATTCTTTAGTGACATGGTTGATGAACCACCACCATCCATGTTATAAGCTCTGACTGCTTCAAAGTAGACCATGATTTGTGCGAGTTCATAGAGATTGACGCCATCCATCCCGAGTGGTTTATTTCTACCATCAACGACGACAAAGAAAATGGTTCCATCCGCTTTTTGACCAATGGCTGTTCTTGGATGTTTAAATGATGGATCTAAACCTCTTTCAAGATACGTTACAGGAACACCATCTTTAACGATTTCATCATAAACACCAACTGCAAAACGTACATCTTCAAAACCACATCCAATCTTACGTTGAACAACTACGTAGTCTAGGGATGTGATCAAATCATCATCATTAAAACCTGTTCCAACAATCACGAACTGGTGATCTTGAACGGTCATTTCAATCGTATTTTCTGAAAGTAATACACCACTTCCAAAATAACGAACGCCATCCATCTTTGTTTCTTTAGCATCAACAACAACTTTATTGTGAGTTGACGAAATAGGCATATCATAATTATCAAAATAAACAGTCACTTTATCATTTGCAGTAGGTAGATCATTAATACGTTCAACCGCAACTTCCTTCTTTAATGCACCATCTTCATCATAAACAAGGAGTTGATAGCCTGAATAACAAGGAACACCAAACACTGCTGTACCATCATCTTTAAAGCCTGCAAGAGGTCTTGTCGAAACAACACCTGTTGCAATATTTTCGAAGTTTCTTATATATCCACCTTGAGGTTGACCATTTAAATTAGTGATCGATGTGTTATAGAAGTCACCATTAACACCACCGATGACATCGTAATTTGGATATCTTTCTTCAATGTCATCTGCATGAGCAATAATCGTACCTCTACCCCAAGAATCATGAGGTTTATAAGAGTCACCAACTACAACATTTAAATCAGCAAACTGAGAAACGTTCGCACCCAAATAGTTAATCACTTGATTGGATGTGACACCATCATACTCTAATTGACCAACAATTTCTGTATGTCTTACACCTTCAACAAATTCTGTTTCCTTCGTTGTGATGAAAAGACGCATTTCTGCATTAACAGAGGGTCCAACAAACATGAAGATTGTGATTAGTAAAATCAATAACGACCATAGTTTTTTCATGTTCTTCCTCCTATACCGTTGGTAATGTCACTGTCGTTGTACCTACAGCTGAAAGTGTCATCGTAAAACGATACATGACACTATCCACAGTGACATCAAAGATAATTTGTTCGAAATAGGTATCACCTACAATAAGTTCTAAATTAGATACTGTACTTCCAGGAAATTCACCTTGGAAGAAATCAGCAACTTCATCGTTGTAATCTGTCTTTAAGAAATATTTGCCACTCACAGTTTGAAACCATGAAGCTTCTAGATCTTTGAAGAAATGAAATGAATCATTCTCTGTTTGGGTTATGGATTCTTTTCGATATCCTTCTCCCACTGGATAATAACGATCAATCATACTTCCTTGTTTTTCAAAGAATTCTGTTTGATCATCCATTTCAAATGATGATTTACTGCCATCCACCATCATTGTCATCTCATATAAATCAGCAGATTGTTGAATGCTGATTGTTAATGTGTAATTTGTCATTAAGTCTGTCGCATCAAACGTTTTTTCAAAGTCTGATTTTTCTTTAATACAAACATCATCCACTAAAATTTCACCATCACCACAGTTAATCACCGTAGGAACTTCTTCTTGTTGACACGATCCTAAAACAAATAGTGCGATGAAAAGCATATAAAATGCTATTTTTTTCAATTTGATCACTCCTCACTTTGTGTGCGTATTGTACCTTATAACGTTATTTTATAGAAAAGTCTGTGAAAATACCGTTCAATTAGTGTAAATAAAAGGGTAATCAGCGAAACAAAAGGCCATCAACCGAAAAGATGATGACCTAATCACTTCAATTTTTACACATTCATGTTATTCTTTTTCTTCGATCTCATGAACAACGATTTGTGGAAAAGGAATATTAATCTTCTCTTGATCACACATCAGTTTTAACTCTCTATTCATCGCTCTTCTGACTTTATGTCGGTTAATCTCTTCACACTTTGCAGTCACTCTAATAACAACCGATGAATCTGCGAGTTGATCAACGCCCACATAAAAGGGACCATCTTTGATTTCTGAAATATTCTTTTTCATTTCGGGAAGGTATTTTTTAATGATTTTTTCAATCTCGATTAAGTCCGCTTGATACTCTACCGATAAATCTGAGATGGCAGTTGATAATTCAACACTCGTATTGACAATACCTCTGATATCAGAGTTATTGATGATAAGTACGTCGCCATTTAAGTCTTCAATTTTCGTTGTCCGAATACCAATTTCTTTGACAATACCTCTTCTTGCATTGACTTCAACGATATCACCCACAACAAATTGTTTTTCAAAGATGATGAATAAACCTGCAATAATATCTTCAATCAAACTTTGTGCACCAAACGATAATGCTAAACCTATGATTCCAGCACCTGCTAAAAGCGTTGGTGTTTGTACGCCCCAAGCACTTAAGATTAAGAATGCGGCGATGATAAAACTGGTATAACGAATAACAGAAGACATCAGTTTACCAACTGTTTCACCGCGATGTCCTTTACGTGTAAGTAAATGAACGAAAAACAAAAAGAGTTGGTTAAGTATCCAAACAAATATTAAAATCGTTAAACTTTCTAATACCGTTACATAGTGATTGGTGAAGAACTCTACGATATTAAAAAATTTTCCTATAGAATTACTGATGATTTGCGAAAATGTCGTGTTAGGAAAGATGACATCTGCTAAACTCCCTATTAGGATTAAAACTAAAATTACAGAACCCATGATAATCAATCTTAATTTTTCTTGTTTCGATTTTTCTTTAAAGTTCATTTCATTCACTCCTTATTGATAATCTCATCATAAATGATATGACGGATTTGAATATTGATTTCATTCTTAATACCGATAACTACTAAAACGTCTTTGTCGATGGGAATACTGATGGTCAATGTTGCTGATTTGCTATTACCATCTGGTGTAAATGAAAATGAATGAGAAGACATCCACATCTGTTCACCTGATGTTACATCATATAAATCGACATAAGGTGTTTGAAAATAGTGATTAGGGTCTGTTACGGTGAGCGTGACATAGAGATTACGTGCAAAGTAATCAATTTGGACATCAACATCATAATCTCCCAAAGTCGTTACAACAATTTCTTCTATTGGAATTGATTCTTCTTGAAGTGTATCTGGATTCGTGTAGATGACATGACCTCTTAATGTATATTCAGATAATGGATCAAGATTCATAAATACGACTTCTTCACCGTAATGACTAAATTCATTTGAATTGATTTTCATTGTTTCAACTAAGATAGTTCCTTTAAACAATTCAAGGTTATAAACAGCTTCAACATTTTGATTAGATCCATGATAAATCATAAAACCAATGTCGTGCTGATTATAATAATCTAAATAAACAGATGCATACATCTCAAAAGGTGGTGTGATCCACATCTCATCAAGGATGATAAGACCATTGACTGTCATTGCTTCTAAATAGAGATGTGTCCTTGAAAATAGATTCATGAGCGTTACAGTCATTTCCGTTTGTGTAATGTCGACAAACTCATAAAAGGTTTGTTCATCGTAAGTTGTGCCATAGTATAGTTTAATCGATTGATAAATAGAACCTGGATCTATCACTTTTACATCAATATCAAATGATGGCTCAAAGATATCAGAAGATTTCGTATACCCCATAATAAAACCACCCGAAACTTCTTTCGTTTGAACAACAACTTGATCAAGTACTTCATTCCCAAATCCTTTACTTCCAACAACTTTTAAGATATATGTTGTATTAGCTTTAAGCATATCAAAAACACCACTGGTTTCCCCTAAGCCAATGGGTATTTCATAGTTTTCTAGTTGACTTGTAAGTATCACTTTGAGTGAACCTTCATCAAGTGCGTGTTCTTCATCGGTGACTTGAACTTGAAATGATATTTCGTTTAATAAAGCCGTATACTTTAAGATCGTCGCTGTAGGACTTTTAGGAAATAGGACAGTGACAGTAACCACTGCAACCACGGTCATCATCAAAGAAGAAAACCAAGTTTTCATGATTTCATAACGTGATTTTTTGTTATTTAGCTGATATTTGCGTTCCCTCATAAACACCTCAAGATTTCTTAAGGTTTACCATGTATGTATGCAACGTTGTTCTTTAATTTTATTATACGACTTACCTATCAAATCATGTATAAAAAAATGAATGGCTTGTCCCATTCATTTAAGATATGATTTCTTTACTTCTGTTTCTTCAAATTCGAATGTGCATCTTTGGTTTGTCTTAATCCAAAGAGTAAACTAATAAGTGACTTATGATAGGGGATAAAGACTTCTTGATCCATCATCTTGAGTATCTCATCTTCTGTCGCCCATTTAACCCCTTGTACTTCCTCATATTGAAGTTTCAAAGCGTCAATATCAATATCATCTTCAACAATATAGATATCATCGTAGCCTACTCTAAATGGGACTGTAATTGCAGGTCTTACTTGTGATAAATCAATCTTTAATCCGAGTTCTTCATAGACTTCTCTTTCGGCTGCTCTTCTTGATGTATCACCTGCTTGTGCGCTACCTCCAACAGATAAATCCCACATGTTAGACCAACCTTTTTTAAAGGGCTGTCTTTGCTGGATCAGCATCTGATTTTTAGTATTAAAGATACACACATGAACAACCAAATGGTAAAAACCTTCAGGTATTTGATCTCCCCGAATAATCGTTTTTCCTGTTAGTTCACGATTTTTATCATACAAATCCCAAAATTCCATGATACCCTCTACCGATATTTTTTTACAATGTCTTCCATAAACGGAAGTTTATCTTCTAATTTTTTAACCAATGTTAATTGATTCACTGCACGTTCTAAATTATGTTTAGGTCTATGAATCTTAAAGTAATGATCACCAAGTAAATAATCCATTAAAAATCGCATCCCTAATTCTAGCGTAATTAAAATAGAACTCCATGCTAAATAGTCAAATTCAGCTTCTGTCATTGCTTCTTTTAAAGGACGCATAAATCCTTTGGTGAACGCTTCAAAATAAGATAGATCAACATCAATCAAATCCAAATTGGTTTCATCTTCCTTAGCTGTACTACAGCCAAAGCGAATCGCATCCCCAAAGTCGTATAACAAACTTCCTGGCATCACAGTATCTAGATCTACTAAACACTTTACTTTAGGTTCACATTTATCAAATAAAATATTATTAATCTTTGTATCATTATGCGTTACACGAAGTGGAATCTGATTGGCGGTAATACCTTGAACAACTTTTTCCATCACATGAGCTCTTTCATGGATAAAATCAATCCATTCTTTCGCTTCCAGTTTACGCTCTATAATCGCATCACTCAACGATTCTACAAAGCGTTGGTACCGTTTCGGTGTATGATGAAAATCTTCAATTGTTTCAAATAAAAGACTTGCATCAAATGAGTTTAATCTCTTTTGAAACTCACCAAATGCTTCACCCGCTAATTCTAAATAAATCGCGTCTGGTACTTGTTCATACGATGTTGAATTTTCTACAAAGTGATAAAGACGATAATAATCTTCACCCACTTTATAAAAAGATTCACCTGTATGTGTTGGAACGTATGATAGTACGCGGTCCTTATAAACAATACCTTCTTCTTGGTATTGTTTTTTTATGTGCTCAGTCACAAGTTCAATATTTCTCATCAGTTCTGGGATTCGTTTGAATACAGCTGGGTTAATCCATTGTAAGACATATTGTCTAAATGGATTTTCACACGTGACCAAATAAGTTTCATTAATGTGTCCATAACCGTATTTTTCATGCGTAACATAGGTTCCCTCATAAAGGAACTGATCAATAATATCTTTCATCTAGATGACCTCTTTTAGCATATTTCACTTCTTCTATTGTAACACCACTTTATTATTCTAATTCTATTTTTCTTAAAAACGTGTAAGCTAACTGTAAGAATTAACGATGAAAAGGGGTCAACCGAAAAGGTTAACCCCATGAAACATCTTTATATCTATTCACTTACAACATATGTATCAACGTATAAAATCCAATCGAAAGCTTGATAAATATACTCATAACCGATCAAATAACCATAAACCGTAATCGTTTGTCCAAGGAGTCCATACATCGTTTGATTAAATGGATCATAGGTATCCCCCCAAAGTTGAAGATCATACGTATTATCTGTATAACCATCTTCTCTTAAATCAAAGGATGGATACCATTGGTTTCCACTAAATACAACAACACCTGTAAAACTGATGTAGTGGTTAAATACACCTGGGTCTAAGTAATCTAAAGCTAGAATATCTTCAACTGTCATATGTGAAGCTGTTGTATCTACTGTGTGATTCTTAGATAAAACTTTCACATCAACCGTTTGACTCATCACAGGCACATAATCTTCATACTCATAATTAGTTCTCATGCCTAAAACTTCAACTTCGTCGCCCACTTCAATTGCTGGATAACCTGCGGATGCTCCCGGAAGTTCAACATAAATAGATCCTGTTTCATCTTTAATGATCATAAAGTATTCTGGATAAATAAATTGCACAATACCTTTTGTATGATAATAAGTTCCTAGTCTTCCGTAAAGGACATCATAGATGGTTGCTAGTCCAACAGGTCTTACTTCTACACTAAAGATGATTGAGCCAGAAATATAATCGCTAATAGCTGGATCATACACTTTAATGGTTGCTCTTATTTCAATCATACGTTTTTCAGATACGATGCCTACTTGCCATTGATCAAAATTAATTGCATTTTCTAATGGATCCACACATTCAAAATCAATCATCGATTCATGTATTTGATCATAGAACCACCAATCAATATCTTCACCAGAATCATAGATTTGACCCTGTCCATAGGTATAAACTTTATCTTTAATGAGTTCTAAAACTTCTAAAGGTGTTAATTCAGGTAAAGAGATATCATCATATGAACCGATGAAATCAACAAGTAAATAATCCATTAAGACAACATCATTTGGGAATAAGACATTGATATAAATATTTTCACCAATGAGCTGCATCATATCATACATCGACATACCATAAGATCCCATAATGGTCGCATCCAAACTGTAAGCTTCTTGGTCTGTTAAATGGTGTCTTATATAAATACGGTAACCATCATCATCTAAATAGAAATAATCAAGATATTCATCATAACCAAGTTTACCGTAAACCTTTAAATAATCTCTTCTTAAGTCGTCAACCTCTAAATCGGTCGTATACAAAGTTTCAAGACTCATATCTCTTGGTATAAAACTGATATAGCCATAATCATCCATATTTTGGATAAATACGTTATAAGAGTAATTCATAATGCCATCAATCATTGATTTCTTACCATGAATGGTGACGACTGTTCCTGGTTCTTCGTACATTCCAAGATATCCCTTATAGTAATAAATATCACCATCAATCATGAAATATGCATGATCAAAG
>MIDA01000005.1:21354-21689 GCA_001830045.1 Tenericutes bacterium RIFOXYA12_FULL_35_10
GATATCGCCAAATACACCCGTGTGAACGCCATCTTTCTTGAAAATCGCAAGTGCCTTTTTAAGTTCATCTTCATATTGATTCCATGTTGCGTGTCGGTGTACTATAGGGATATTCATCGCTTCTGCCTGAGCCCTTAATGCACTTACGCTTAAATGATGAGAACGCGAATGCGTGCCACTTTCGGAAAGCATATTCAACAAATAGGCAACTTCTATGGCTCCACTCTTTTTGGCATTATAATATGCCAATGCCGAGTCTTTCCCTCCACTCCAGGAAACAAAAGCTTTTTTGATGTGCTGATGCATATAATTGGTCTGTCAATTGTTGCGTTCAA
>MIDA01000006.1 GCA_001830045.1 Tenericutes bacterium RIFOXYA12_FULL_35_10
ACCTTGGTTAGGTTCTTTAAAGGCGATTTTAGATATGCCAAGAACTGAATCGATAGTGATTATGTTAGCATTACCTGATGAACAAGTGAAAACTGTTTATCAAGTGATTGAACAAATAGGTGGGGATTTATCACTACCTAATACGGGGATTGCATTTACACTTCCAATCGATAGCATTAAAGGCTATAAGGGTTAGAAAGTGTCTACGATAAAATGACTACATCTGTTTTACTCTATTTAGCTGTACTTCTTGGTACAGGTTTACTTTTTGGCAAGGTAGCAAAATACTTAAAACTCCCCAATGTAACGGGTTATCTTGTCGGAGGACTGATCTTAGGACCTTCTATTTTAAATATCATTCCTGAAGGAACGATTCATGATTTTTCGATTATTAGTTCAGTTGCTTTAGGCTTTATTGCCTTTAGTATTGGGACTGAAATGAAACTTGTTTATTTTAGACGTGTGGGTGCTACACCTATTTGGATTGCAATTTTTGAAGCTTTATTTGCAGTTATTGTGACACTGATTGCTGTCTTAGGTTATTTTTTGATTAAAGGTGATTTAAGTTTAACGAATTTCAGATTCGCACTCGTGTTATCTGCAATTGCTGCAGCAACTGCGCCTGCTGCAACCATCATGGTGGTTAGACAGTATAAGGCGAAAGGTAAATTAACGGAAACGTTATTATCAGTAGTTGCGATTGATGACTCCGTAGCGATTATTTTATTTGGTATCTTTGTCGCTGTAGCGAATGCGTTAGGTCAAACTGCAGTCGCAACACCTCTATGGTTACAGATATTAAATCCGTTTATTGAGATTATCGTATCACTTGCCATTGGTTCTGTGATGGGTATTATTTTAACCTTAGGTTGTAAATGGTTTACAGGACGTGGAAATCGCATCAGTTTATCTGTTGCGATCATCTTCTTATCAATCTTTTTAGCAGAATGGTTACACGCATCACCCTTACTTACAGCCATGATGTTAGGTGCAGTGTTTGGTAATGTGAGTTCAAAAGCAGAAGATATCAATGGACTTTTATACTTCATAACACCACCCATTTTCATTTTATTCTTCGTTTTATCTGGTGCTGAATTAAATATTAGCATCCTTGGTGTTGTTGGCATTATTGGTCTTGTTTATGTGGTCTTTAGAGTGGTTGGTAAAATCTTTGGTGCCTGGTTGGGTGCTAAGGTCACCAAAGCAGAACCCGTGATTGCTAAATACTTAGGCTACGCTCTTGTTCCACAAGCAGGGGTTGCCATTGGTTTATCGTTAATCGCAACACAAGTTCTAAATGTTGAAATGGGTTCTCAAATTAGAGCGATCATTTTAGCAGGAACATTGATCTATGAACTTGTTGGACCAGTCATCACGAAGATGGCACTTAAAAAAGCTGGAGAAATTTCAATTGAAGCATGAAAAAAGCCCTTCATAGGGCTTTTTTTTCTACATCAGTGATGCAAATCCTCTTAAGATAACTTGAAATATCTTATAGAGGATATTTTTCTTTTTAACTGCACTCACCTGATTTGATTGTAGAATCGTTTGTGAGAAGAAATGAGACATCTCTTTAATCGTATTGACTTGATTTAAATAGACGCTATTCTCAAAGTGTAGGTATAAACTTCTAAAATCAAGATTACATGTACCAATCATCGCCTCAACACCATCGATGATCATGATTTTAGAATGAATAAAACCTGGTGTGTAGCGATACACTTTAACACCAGCTTGCATAAGTTCCGGAACAAAGGACTCAGTGACCATAAAAATAATCTTTTTATCTGGAATATAGGGGATGATGACTTTCACATCAACACCTGATTTCGATGCTAACTTTAAAGCTTCTGATAATTCATTATCAATGATTAAATAAGGTGTTGTGATCTCTATGGAGGTTTTCGCTTCGTTAATTAAAGATAAATACATATTTTTTGAAACGAGTTCTTTATCAAGGGGTGCATCATTGAAAGGTGCTACATACCCATCCTCTGGTAAAGACGTCTCTTTTTTGTAGGCTAAATAGTTGATATCATTGCCTGTTTGGAAACGGTAGTTCTCTAGAAAACTGATCACTAAACTCCATACTGCATCACCTTCTAGGCGAATACCAGCATCAAGCCAGTGGCCAAAAGGTTGAATTTTGTTAATGTATTCATCGCCTATATTGGCACCACCGGTATAACCGATAACACCATCAATAACAACAATTTTTCGATGATCTCTATAGTTCATCGCGAAATTGAGATGTAATCGCATCGGATTAAAGGGAACTGCATCAATGCCGTATGACTTTAATTTCTTATGGTACCGATAAGGAAGTGTTGATGAACCAAAGTCATCATAGATCAGTTTAACTTCAACACCCTCACTCACTTTTTCTTTTAAAATAGCTAGGATGATATCCCACATTTCACCTTTTGAAACAATAAAAAATTCTAAAAAGATAAATGATGATGCATTTCTTAAGTCTATTAAAAGAGATTCATACATCTTTTCACCAGAACCTAAGAAGGTTGTTTTCGTTTGATTATAAACTGGCCAGTTTAAGTTGTTTAAGTATTTTGATGCTTTATTTCCAATGGGGTTTTCGATATGCTTGACATGTTCATAGCGCTCAACATCAATTTCTTTATACCGATTTAAAATGCGTTTGCCAAAGTTTTGCTGGCGATAGATTATATAGAAGATTCCTCCAAATAAAGGAAATATTAAAATAGGCATAATCCAAGTCAGTTTATAAATTGGATTTTCTTCTTTAACTAAGAGATAAAGTACGATAAGTACTGAAAGTGAGTAATTGATGATTTGAATATATAAAAACTGTGATAAAAAATTTAAAACATAAAAAAGAAAGGCTAGCTGAGCTAAAACCAGTAAAAGAATGAGTGATGTTCTTGATAAGATCATTCGGATGAGTCTTTTCATGTTTATACCTCTTTTGTAAAGACAAATAAATCAGCAGTCGATCTTTTTGAATCGTATGAATAACCGTTTAAAGTGATCATTTTGATGTCATCAATAGAAGTTATACGGTTTTGTATGAGATATCTTGCACATAAACCTCGCATCGTTTTAACATGCATTGCGATACGTTTTTGCCTACCTTTTATCATTTCGATAAAATCAAGTGTGATCATCTTGATGGAAGAAGGGATCACCTTACTGTATTCTTCGGATGCAAGGTTAATGATGACCTCATCCTTACAATACGTCTTTAAATACGTACCTATTTTTGGTTTCCAATAATCATATAAATTGAATAGTGTTTGATCTTGCATCTCAAGACGGTATAAACTGATGCCATCATTTGGTTTTAAAACACCATAAAGACCAGATAGGATGAGGATATGATCTTGCATAAAGCTAAGATCACTTTCTTTTAATGAATTGACATCAAAGCTTTTAAATGCTTGTCCATGATACGTATAGATCACCTTTGATGAGGTTTGATCATATGCATGAATCATCTTGATCACATCAGTTAATAGTTTTTCACTTAATTTCATGGATGACTGAATGGCATCAGGTGACACTTTTTTTAGCATGTTCATCAGATGATTTGCTTCACGTTTGAAGTGGGGTAGATCATCAGAATGTGTTATTTTGGGATGAAACGTCTTAGCTGGAGATAAGATAATCTTCATGTATTTAACCTCACATTGTTACTTTGATTATATCAAAAGAGTGTAGAAAGTGATACAATAGTAATGTCTTACTTAGAGGAGGAAATGACCTTGAATGAACGAAAGCTTTCGCTACTCATGGATTTTTATGAACTGACTATGGCTAACGGTTATTATATGGACCATAAAGCAGATCAAATTGCAGTTTTTGATGTATTCTTTAGATCGATACCTGATCAAGGCGGTTACGCTGTTTTTGCAGGTTTAGAACAAGTCATTGAATATATCAAGAACTTATCTTTTTCTGATGAAGAAATCGCCTATTTACGATCAAAAGATGTCTTTGATGAATCTTTTCTAAGTTATTTAAAAACATTTACTTTTTCATCGGATGTTTACGCGATGAAAGAAGGAACCCCTATTTTTCCGCATGAACCCATTTTAGTGGTTAAAGGTCCGATCATTGAATGTCAACTGATTGAAACAATGATTCTACTTACGATTAACCACCAAAGTTTGATTGCTACAAAAGCTGCACGTATCGTGCATGCTGCACAAGGACGTGCTGTTTTAGAGTTTGGCGCACGTAGAGCACATGGTTATGATGCATCGATTTATGGTGCAAGAGCTGCTTATATTTCTGGTGCGGTTGGATCATCGAATACGTATGTTGATTATATGTATCAAATTCCTGCTATCGGTACGATGGCACACAGTTATATTCAAAGCTATGATTCAGAATATGAAGCCTTTAAGGCCTATGCATTAACGTATCCTAAAAATACAGTCTTACTGGTTGATACATATAATACCTTAAAACAAGGCATACCTAATGCCATTAAGATTCATAAAGAAGTATTAGAACCGATGGGTTATCGTTTAAAAGGCATTCGTCTTGATTCAGGTGATTTAACTTACCTAACAAAAGAAGCACGTAAGATGCTTAATCAAAACGGATTAAGTGATGTCAAAATTACAGTTTCTAACTCACTTGATGAATACTTGATTAAAGAACTGATACATCAAGGAGCTCAAATTGATGCCTTTGGTGTGGGTGAAAGATTAGTTACAGCAAGATCTGAAGCTGTTTTTGGTGGTGTATTTAAGCTTGCTGCTGTTGAAAAAGATGGCAACATGGTTCCAAAAATTAAGATCTCAGAAAATGTCCAAAAGACTACAACACCAGGATTTAAACAAGTGTTTAGATTTTATGATGAAAATGGTATGGCTGAAGCAGATGTGATGACACTCTTTGATGAAGAGATTGAACCAAATAAACCGTATCATTTGTTTGATCCTAATTTTCCATGGAAGTCAAAAGTCATTGAAAACTTTACAGCAGTTCCCCTACTCAATCCCATCTTTATTTCAGGTAAACTTGTCTATGAAGTTCCTACACTTGAAAATATAAGAACGTATGCAAGACAAGAACATCAAAAACTATGGCCTGAAGTGATTCGTTTGGAAAATCCGCACGAGTATTATGTGGATTTAAGCCAAAAGCTTTGGGATTTAAAGCAAGATATGATTAAAAAACACAAAAAATAGAATGAAGGGTTAATGTGGCACGTCCGATCAAAAAACAAAATCTCGAGCGAATTTTACATCATCCTTCGCTTTTAAAAGGTATTGTCTTCATGGCAATACCCGTTTTTTTGAACAATTTTTTAAAAAGTTTACATGATATGGTGGATGCTATTTTCGTTGCACGTATGGATGTTGGATCGCAAGCAACACTGGATGCAGCTTTAGCTGCGTTAAACATTCACTGGCCTGTATTTAATCTTTTCATGGCACTTGCTGCAGGTTTGGGTATTGCAACGGTTGCCATGGTCAGTCAATATGTAGGTGCAGGAAGAAAAGATTTAGCATCTTCTTATGCAAGTAAGTTGATTACACTAGCAATCATCTTTGCAGTGATTGTGAGTGGAATCTTCATTATAACGTCAGATCAAGTCTTAGGTTTTAATCTATTTGCCTATCTCATGGGTGCCAGAGGAGAAGCTTTAGGATTTGCAGGTGAATATTTTAGAATTAGAAGCTATGAATTCATTTTAGTTTTCATCTTTATTGTGTATCAGTCCGTTAGACAAGCTACCGGTGAAACACTATATCCTGTTTTATTAAACATGGGTGGAATCTTCGTGAATATCATCTTAACATGGCTCTTTGTTGATCGGTTTAAAATGGGTATTTCAGGTGCAGCATATGCAACCTTAATTGCACATGCAGCACCGATGCCATTCATTATCTATGATTTATTTAAGTCTAAACATCATATTAGAATCTCATTATCTGAAATGAAAATTGATAAAGAAACATTAGCTGAGATGAGCAGATTCGCAGTTCCCGCAAGTATAGGACAAGCTGTATCCTCCTTAGGGTTTGTAATCATCCAAAGTATTATTTTACGTTATGGTGATGAAGTCTCTGCAGGTTTTTCAGTGGGCAATAGAATCTCATCGCTCTTATTAAATCCAGTTGTTGCTATCTCGACAATATCCGCAGCCTTTATTGGTCTTAATATTGGACATGCTCAACCTGATCGGGCAAGGAAAGCGTATGAAGTTTCAAGAAACTTATCGTTTGGTTTAATGGCTGTTGGGGTTGCGATTATCATTCCGTTAAGATTTCCTATTATTGAACTTATTTTAGGAACGAACGCATCATCATCTTATCAGATCGCGGGTGTTTATACACTCTGGTTACTTTTAACACAACCTTTAATGGCACTTTTCCAATCGTATATTGGACTCTTTAATGGATCGGGTCATTCCAATTACACGTTAAAGATGAGTTTATTAAGACTATGGGGACTTCGTATTCCAATGATCTTCATCGCGATGTTGGTACTACCTCCTGATGATTACAGAGGTATCTTTTACGCGATGATGATCTCAAACTTTATCATTTTATTTTATGGACATTACCTTAAAAAAGGTATTAAATATGAACTACAGGTGAGACTATGAATGTAGAGATTGTTTTATATGAACCAGAAATCCCACAAAATACAGGAAACATCATGCGTACATGCGTTGCTCTTGGTGTCAAACTTCATTTAATTGAACCCCTTGGTTTTAAAATTGATGAATCCAGATTAAAAAGAAGTGCACTGGATTATTATGAGCATCTTGATTATGTGACGCATAAGAACTTTGATGATTTTGCATCAAAGAATCCTGGAACATATTTATTTTTGACACGCTATGGTAAGAAGAACTACGCTGATATCAACTATAAATCACTTCCAGAGCCACTTTATTTAATCTTTGGTAAAGAGTCTACGGGTGTTGATCGTAAGCTTTTAGCAAAGCATTTAGATAACTGTTATAGAATACCAACAACCGATAAAGTGAGAAGTTTGAACTTATCCAATGCGGTTGCAATTGTCGCATATGAAGTGTTTAGACAATTTGATTATGAAAACTTAATTACGGTTGAACCAGATACACATAAAGGTAAAGACTTTTTAGATCAATTCTTGGAGGACAAATGAAACTAACACACAAACAAACACTCGGTGAAGAAATCGCAAATGCGATCTCTCATGGGTTGATGGCAATCTTTGGGATTGTTGCACTCATTTTATTACTTGTAAAAGCGGATACGACCATTGAAGTTACATCAGCCATTATCTTTGGTTTTGGTATAATTAATCTTTATACGATGTCTACGATTTATCATGCACTGTTTCATCCAACAGCGAAATCTGTTTTTCAGCGGTTTGACCATATTTCAATTTATATTTTAATTGGTGGAACGTTTGCACCGGCACTTTTATTACTTCCTGAACTACAAGAACCACTGTTTGGGATATCAGGTTTAGGACTAGGACCTGTCTTATTTATTATCCAGTGGATCTTAATCTTAATCGGTGTCATTTTTAAATCGATATGGATTAAAAAGTTTGCAAAACTACATGTGTTTATCTATCTTGCGATTGGTTGGAGTGCTTTAATCTTCGCACAACAACTCCTTGCCTATCAAGCTGCAGCATTCTGGTTTGTTTTTGCGGGTGGTGTTGCTTATAGCATCGGTGTTATTTTCTATGCGTTTCCTAAAATCAAGTATTTCCATTTTGTTTGGCATATTTTCACGAGTATCGGTACCGTTTTACAGTTTATTGCGATCTATGGATACTTATATTAACATGAATGTTTATTCATACTCTTGAAATTCAGTTTCGTTTCATGTAAGATGGATATGTAGAATAAAAACTAAGGAGAAAAATAAATGTTAAAAATTTTAGCAGTCAATGCAGGTAGTTCAAGTTTAAAATTCCAATTATTTGAAATGCCTGAAGAAAAAACAATCGTATCAGGTATTGTTGAACGTATTGGCTATGATAATGCAGCAATCATCTTTAAGTATGATGGTCAAAAATTTGTCGAAAATCATCAAATTTTAAACCATAAAGTCGCTGTTGATATGGTCATTCACGGTTTACTTGATCGTAAGATTATTGAATCCCTTGATGAAATCAAAGGCGTTGGTCACCGTGTTGTTCAAGGTGGCGAATTATTTAAGGAATCCGCAATTATCGATGATACAGTCATTGAAAAAATTGCAAGCTTAAATGATTTAGCACCACTTCATAACCCAGCAAACTTAACGGGTATTCATGCGTTTCAAGCTGCATTACCCAATGTGATTCAAGTTGCAGTTTTTGATACCACATTCCACCAAACCATGACAGAAGATGCTTATCTCTATGCAGCTCCTTATGAATGGTATGAAAAGTATGGTGTTAGAAAATATGGTTTCCACGGTACATCTCACCAATATGTATCTCAAAGAGCTGCTGAACTCTTAGGAAATCCTCACGCGAAGATCGTTGTTGCTCATTTAGGCAATGGCGCTTCACTTTGTGCAGTTAAAGATGGTATTTCAGTTGATACATCGATGGGTTTAACACCACTTGAAGGTATTCCAATGGGAACACGTTCAGGAAATATCGACCCAGCTGTCTTAATGCTTGTTTCTAGCAAAGAAGATAAGACGTATGGCGAAGTTTTAGATGAACTCAATAAAAAATCAGGTTACTTAGGCTTATCCGGTTTTTCTAATGACTCTAGAGATATCATCGATGGTATGAATAGAGGCGAATACAGAGCAACCTTAGCACATAAGATTCAAGTGAAGAGAATCGTTGACTACATTGGATCCTATTATGTCTACATGGGTGGTTTAGATGCACTATGCTTTACTGCAGGTATCGGTGAAAACGCACCTGAAGTCAGACGTGATGTCATTAAAGGTATTAAAGTGTTAGGCATTGAATTAGATGAAGTTGAAAATGAAAAACGCGGTGAACGCATGATTTCAACCAAAGATTCTAAAGTAAAAGCATTCATTATTCCAACCAATGAAGAAGTGATGATTGCAAGAGAAGTTACACGTTTAAAATAAATTTAATCATCAACAAAAAGGTAATCAACAGATCACGTTGACTACCTTTTTTTCTATCATCACCTAACACTTAAGTTTTTCTTAACATCCGTAAAGTATAGCACATTTTTAACCTCACGCACACATCATGTGTGATACAATGGTGTCAAAGAGCCACCAGAAATGATTTTAGATAGAATAAACATGGATGGTTTAATTCTTTTTTATGCAAACAGATATCAATTTATGGAGAGAAAATAATGAAAACATTTTTTAAAAAACAAGCACTCTTATCGGTAGCAATCCTTGCGATCTCACTGGTAGTCATTTTACTGAACTTATGGATCTTATCGTCAAAATTAAAATGGCCAAACGATGATTTGACCCTGTTTTTACTTGCAAGAGATCTATCTGATGGAGATGCCATCAACATTTTTAGTTTTGTGATCACCATCTTATTCTATGTTTCATTAATTCCTTCGATATTTCTTATCATCAGTGTCATAAAGAAGAAGAATCAAGGCTTAATCTTTAATGTGATGTATCAATTAGGATTTAATACGACAGTGATCGTATTCCAGTCCGTATTTAGTGAGTTAAGAGCGTTTGCAACAACGTTAATCATCATTAACATTGTCTTACTCATTCTCTATATCATTTTTTATGTATTTAGATTCAAAGCAATCAGTGATTTAAATGTTCCCATCGAAGAAGAAGTTGAACCTAAACAATCATCTAGAATACCATTTATGGTCTTACTCTTAGATATTGTTGCCCTCCTCATCTTAGCATCAACCTTTGTGATTCCGATGTATAGTGAAGTAAGTGGTAGTAGTGTTACGCATGCGATTTTAATTGAAACTATTACTCGTGGTACCGTTGATTTAACAACGGTTGCATCCTTCTTTATTTATTTCGCCATCTTTTTAACGATTATTTTAGATTTTGCACAAACGCTTACCAGTTATTTTAATGCAAAAGCTTATTTTGTTAAAAAGTCAAATCAGCTTATTTTAGTGATTTTTATCATTACAGTCATTTATTTCATCAGTGGATTTGTGATGGATATCGTCTTAACCCTTACAACAGGAGCTACAATTCAAACATTTGCGTATATCCCAATGTTATTGATGATTGTGGTTCTCATTGAAAATGCAGTTTTAAAAGGTAAATATATCACCTACCAAGAAATCATTAAAAAAGAGAAGATTACACGGTATGGTAAAGTAGAACCCCTTGTTTATATCATCATGTTATCTGCTGTTTCTGTCTTGATGTTATTTCTTAAGATTATTCGCTTTGAGATTATATCAGGTGGTTACTCCTATTTTGTTAATCTAACGGGATTTAATATCTTACAAGATTATCCCATTTTAGATCCTGCCTATCGCATCGTTGCTTATGTGTTAGTTGTGATGCTGATGACTGTTGGACTAGCACTGGTCATCAGTATTGTTAGTTATTTATCCAAATACTCAAAATACGATAAGATTGTTAAATCAGCAGCTTCAATCAACGTATTCTTTGTTTTTATCATTGCTATTTCAGGATATTATTTCCAAATTGCCAAAGCGATTAACCAAAGTATCTTACTTGATTTAGCAGAATATTATGGCGTGAATATACCAGGTCTTGTTGATTTTGACTATATCATCAAAACAGATGCGATTTATGCACTCATCGCATCAACGACTATTCTTAGTCTCATGTTCTTTAGAAGAGCCTTTGATAGAGAAGATTTAAATCCAATGCGTGCTGAGATTATCAATAGTGATGAATCTGAGTCAAATGGTGATAAACCAAGCGCAGCTTCCTTAGCACCCTCAGATGAAATCATGAATATCTTTGATCCATCTCCAGCATTAACAGAACTCGATCAAAAAGTAGAAACATTTAAAAAAGATTTAGAATACAGAAAATCATTTCAAGTGAAAGAAACAAGTTTAAATGAACTCATTTTATTTGTTGTTGATTATGCAAAGAATTCAAGACTTCATTTATCGTATTCACCTGAAGATATCGCTACTTTCGTTGCAGGCTTAGGTGCAACCAAACTTTCTGTTTTACAAGGGATGTCAGGTACGGGTAAAACAAGTCTACCTAAAATCTTCTCTGAAGCTATTTTAGGTAACTGTGAAATCATTGAAGTTGAATCCTCATGGAAAGATAAAAATGAACTCCTCGGATACTACAATGAATTCTCTATGAAGTATACACCCAAAAAGTTCACTTTAGCTCTTTATAAAGCGGCATTAAATCCTGAAATATTCACATTTATTTTGCTTGATGAAATGAATCTATCCCGCATTGAATACTATTTCTCTGATTTCTTATCTTTAATGGAAAACGAAGAAGGTTACAGAGAAATCAAACTCATTAATTTAAAATTAAGTCGTAAAGAAGAAGAATCAGAAGTTGATTATCTTGCACTTGATCAAGGACACACCTTAAAGGTTCCAGCAAACGTTTGGTTTATCGGAACGGCAAACCGTGATGAATCAACCTTTGTGATTTCAGATAAAGTTTATGATCGTGCACACACCATGAACTTCACGAAGCGTGCACCTAAGGTCAGAAACTATTCAGATCCCATTTCAAAACGTTTCTATGATTATGAGACGATGAATGAACTTTTACTTAACGCCAAAAAGCAAGGGAAATTTGATGCCGAAAACAATGATTTAATCAAACATGTTGAAGCTTTACTCGCACCCTTTAATATTTCCTTTGGTAACCGTATCTTAAAACAAATCGAAGATTTCGTGAATATTTATACAGCATGTTTTCCAAAAGAAGATGTGTTAAGTGAAGCGATTGAAAAAATTCTTTTAAGTAAAGTGGTTGCTAAACTTGAAGTAAAAACCATTGATGATAAAGATAAACTTGAAATGGCTTTTGAAAAGTTAGGTTTAAGTCAATGTGCAACATTCATTAGACATTTAGATAGTGAATAAGATGAATCAAAGATCCGTTAAAAAGACATTAGAAGAACAACTTCGGATGTATGAACTCTTAGAGGGTATTCATACATTCGTGAGTCGTCATCCTGAGTTATCTTATATCGAATTTGATTATTATGTCGTGCATGACATGACACTCTTTTCTGTTGAACCTGATTTTGATTTTAATAAACTCAATGAAGATATACATCACATTAAAAAAACGATCCCTGCAGTTAAAAGGATTTTCAATAAACCCATTATCGTATTAAAAGATTCAGATGATGTTGTTCCTGTTGAAAATGCAAGAATCATTAACCAAGGTACATTCTTACATTTAGCTAATCATGGACAATATGTCTCTAATGTGACAGATCATGGGGTTAAACCTCGAAAACTTTTAACACGCATTTACGAAGATGACTATCAGATCTATGAAAACATGGTATTTTGTAACTACATCGATGATGTTTTATCACTTGTTAAAAAGAACAGACGCATTTTAAACAGCTTGCTCTATGCGAGCGATATTATGCGTTTTAACCTACTTGAAAAGGTTAACCATGTCAATTACTTTCTCGCCCTTGGAAAGCTTCATACGGGCTATATTAGAGACTTTAGCCAGTATGTCTCTTTATCAAGAGAACTCCTCCATGAGCTTTCTCAGATTAGTTATGCGATCAATCCCAGATTACATAAACCGGTGTATCAAAAGAATTTAAAACGTAACAGGTATTTAAAACTTAAGAAAACCAATATTTTCATCAGTCAAAAAGATTATAAGCTCGTCTATAAGACTTATAAAGATTTAGTTGGTGAACAGAAGAGTAAACCTAAAGAAGACATCATTGAAGATGAAGAAATGAGACAACGCTATCTTTTATATGTGCAAATGTTAACGATTTTCGCGATCGGTCATTTTAGATTTGTTATCAAACCTGGTTTAAAGATCGATTTCAATTCACTTTATGTCTCATTTACATTTAAAACATGGAAACTTGATGTTTTTACCAACAATAAAAAAGAAATCATTCTTCATTTCAATAAAGATCAGTCATATAAAATGATTTTGGTCAATAGTGATGATGCGAAATCATTAACCTATTATAAAAAGAACTATGCCATCGATGAAGTGATTAAAATCAGTCATCATGATGAAGGCTACCTTGAAAGAGATGACATACATATCAGTATTGATGATATTGATTCTTTTAGAAGATTACAACAAATCATGTTAAAAGGCATGATCAATAGTGATCAAAAAAGAGATATCTGTCCCTTTTGTGGTGGTAAGCTCTACCCAGATTCCCATAAACAATATCATGAATGTCATGATTGCATGATCCAAATTAAAGATAATGATTGTCCAGATACAAGAAAGAGCTATACCTATACCGATAATCTCAATCAACATAAACCAAATATGCAACATATCGATATCAAGAGTGATGAATATTGGTATTATGAGAAACAAGTTGAATCCATGTTATATTTTAGAAACATTACACGAATTAACAGGGATGGAGATATCCTTTGTCCCTACTGCAATAAAGTCCATGATCAAAAAAATAGTAAAAGGAGAATATGATGAAACCTGTATATGAAATGATTGGTTATCAGTTAGTTGATATCAAATACAAAAGATTACAATTAGGTGTCCCTGAATACTTTAAACTTTATTTAAAAGGATCACAGTTTGATGAAGCAAGATCCATCTATATCATTGAACCTCTCTTTGAGATTAAGTTTAAAGATGTTGAACTTTCTACCTTACTCTTTTCAGCAGCCTTTAGAATTAATGATTTAACATGGAAAGAAAAGATGAGTAAAGAACAGGTGGATGCAACCTTCATGGCTGCAGTGTACCCCTTTATCAGATCCATGATTCATCATGTAACAGATGATTATAGAGGTGCAATCAATCTACCCGTGATTGATATTAGGCTAGCAAATTTAGAAAAAGGGGTTACCTTTGAACCCCATATCAAGTCGCATGACCCAGGGTTGAAAAACTAATTTCAACCCTTTTTTTAATCTATTACATGTTATACTAAAGATGGGTGATAAGATGAATGAACATATGAAACAAGGCGACCTTTTAGATGTCGATATTAAACGCATGGGTATTAATGGTGAAGGGATAGCCTATTATCAAAAATTAGCTATTTTTATCGATCAAGCCATTCCAGGTGAAGAAGTTAAAGTCAAAATCGATGAGGTCTATGATAACCGTGCAACAGCAACCATTGAAGAGATCATCAAAGCATCACTTGAAAGAGTGAATCCTTTTTGTCCTGTTTATGAAACATGTGGTGGTTGTCAGACACAGCATATCGATTATAAAGCGATGCTTAACTATAAAAGAGATATTATCTTAAAGAGTTTTGATCGTTATGCAGGTTTAAAGATTAGTCAAAAAAGAATTAAACCGACTTTAGGTGCTGAAAACCCTGATCATTACAGAAATAAAGCATCGCTTCCTGTTCAAAGTTATAAAGGAAAAAATACCATTGGCATGTATGCAAGACAGTCTAACCGGTTTATCCCGATTGATGAATGTCCTGTGCAACATAAAGATGTGAACCGTATCTTAAAACGGATCATAAAACTGATGAATGAGATGGATATACCTGCATATGATCCAAAATATAAAAAAGGCTATATCAGACATTTAATTGTGCGTGTAGGTGAAAATTCAAAAGAAGCACAAGTCTCATTCATTATGTTAAAAAAATCAAACCGTATTGAAGAACTAACTCAAAAATTGATTGAATTAGAACCAACGATTGTCTCTGTGTATGAAGTGATTAATCCAGATTTAAAGAAAATCGGATTCTTTAGTGAAGATATGAGACTGATTCACGGTAAAGAGACGATTAAAGAAGAACTTCATGGCCATGAATACCATTTAAAGCCTGAAGCATTCTTTCAGCTTAATACGAAACAGGCTGATGTGTTTTATCAAGAAATGAAAAGATTAGCAGATTTAAAACCACATGAAATCGCGATTGATGCGTATGCAGGGGTTGCCCCTGTTTCACATTATATTTATCAAGATGCTAAACATGTTTATGCAGTAGAACTTGATGAAGCAGCATGTGAATCTGCGAAAATATCTTTAGAGAAGAATAACATTAAGAATGTCACTGTTTTGCAAAGTGATTTTAAACGTGCCTTATCCGGTTTAAAAGAAAAGAAAATTGATGTTATGTTTTTTGATCCGCCCAGAGTGGGACTTGGTGAAGAAACGATTGAACTCATTTTAAAGTTTAAGCCATCTAGATTGATTTATGGTTCATGTAATCCTTCTACATTAGCAAAAGATTTAAATACACTTCTTAAAGATTATGATTTAGTTGAAACAGTTCCGATTGACATGTTTCCGTATACATCTTTAGTAGAAAGTGTGTCATTATTAAAAATCAAATAGTTTGTAAATCTTAAATGCAAAAATGAGTATGTACGTTGGGGTGAATGTATGAAAAAATCTTTTCTCTTTTTTGTCCTTTGTTGTTTTCTATGGTTGATGAGTGGATGCACAGCAAGTAATCAAGTGAAATCTGAGTTTGATAAAGCTTTTTTATCTCGCATGGACTTTCTTAATGATACGTTTGTAGTCACAATCACAGAAAATATGCGTGTTTCACTGATAGACCCTTTGAGTGCGGAAGAATCTAGTGAAATAGAAATCGCAAGCCATCAAAGCCAAGTTGAAATGATGCTTGCAGCAGATTTTATTTCAACTCAAAAATATACCTATGAAGATCATGAAGATTACGGTATGTTTTCCTATCAATATTTTGATGATTATATGATCAAATCTACTTACTTTTTAAATTCATTTCCAAGAGATATTGCATATGAAGTGATCGAAGGTAACACATCACTTTATACTTATGTCTTTGGTGATTTATCAGAAGATATGACTTTTTATGATGATGCTACATTCGAAGATGATACCACCGAAGGATACATATTATCAGTTCCTTATGCTTCTATAATCAACAATCCCTTATTTTATTTATCCGGAAACACTCTTGAAGATTTAAAACGTGATCATCCTACTTTTTATGTGGATGGTGGATTGGTTCTAGATTATCCAAATATCACAGATGACATGATAAGTTTATATCATGCATTGATGCAAATTATTTTTGATGAAGATTTAAATCGGATAACCATCCATCTAGAACTGATGAGTGATGATTCCATCTCAACTGAGAGTGGCGATCTAAAAATCACTTCAGATATCACGATTTATTTCGGTTCAATTGATAAAGATAGCTACATTCAACACAATCCGATTATGACGCATCCAGCAACACAAAGTAAGCAATTCTTGGTTAGAAAAATATGGGAACATAGCGCTGAAATTCATTCGTTTTCATATATGAATACGGATGGATGGCTAAAAATATCATTTGATTCAGGGGATTATGTGATGGATCTCGCTGATCTACCATCATTTTCATTGGTAGAACTGTATGATGATGAACAACATTTGATACATACATTTTCAAATGAAGATACGACTTTTTCCATTTCTAAATCAGGCGTTTACGCATTATTCATCCAATCAAGTCATGGGAAAATAATAACGATCAATTTTGAAAAGCAATAGAAACTATTTAAAAATAGGATAGAGGTTTATATGTTCAAATTAAAATTACTATTACAAGTGAAAGATGTTTTGAATCAATTTCCTGAAGCAAACCGTTTCTCATTAACGGGACCCTTTGATAAAAACATTAATGCGTTAAACCCTTATGGGATTTATCGCATAACAAAGGAAAATGCGGATTATATTTTAAGTCAGTTAACAGAAGTATCTATGGACTTTTTTAAAGCAAGCTACAATACATTCAAAGAAGAAGATAAAAAGAACCTTCCACCTTTTAATGAACTTGTTGAAAATATCAAATTAGAGTCTTTAAACCATGTTCAAGCAAGCATACGAAATGATTTTAAAGATCATATACCCATTAATGATCTTTTTATGGATGAGAAAACCTTGTTTACTCATCCACCACAACTCTATCATTTCTATCATCACTTTGAACATCTTTTTAGTACCTACTTACTCCAAATCGAACACATGCTTAAACATGGTAGACATAGAGATTTAGATGATGTTTTTGAAGATGAGAAATACAAAGATTTAAAGCTTGCATGTATATCTAAAGAATTAACTTATGTTTGGCATTCAACCATATCAAATAGATTATCTGTTTTATATACCTTTGAATTGGGTGAGTCATCTAAAGCATGGTTACTTAAACAAGAAGATGTGTTTGGTTTAAGTGATTTAGAAGATCTTGCACTTTATAAAGATGATGAAATCCTATTTTCATCAAATACGCATGAAAAAATGTATAAAGATGTAAGAACGGATGAGGATTATAGCTATTTAGAAGATTAAATCATTCTGTTCAAAAATAACACCGATACGGTGTTTTTTGTTATTAAACTATCCTAAATCTGCATAAAACAGGTATTTCATTGTATACTAGAGATAGTACATTTTGATGGGAGGTAGCTAATCTTTGGATAAGTTAACGTTTTTGTTACCTGAAGAGATCAGCCTCTTAACAAAAGATGAAGTCATCCATCGACTCATTCGTTTTCTGAGCATGAGTCCATGTTGTCTAGATGAAGGTATCAAGGATGCTCTAAAGATATTGGTGAATTATTTAGAAGAGAACATAACCGTCTTTCATGCACGAAAACGTGCATTTCAGATTCACCAAGAAGCAAGAGAGGAAACAGATCCTTATAAAAAGATGATCAAAAGAGCATGTGGACATATCGTTTCAACCATCCATGTCAAAACACATGCACTGCGTGCAATTGATTATTTGAATAAAGCATTACGTCTTAAGGAGGGGAATCTACATGATTGAAATTGCAGAAGCTTTAGTCTATTCAAAACAGATGGCAAAAGTCCTTAAAGGTAAAACCATTACGGGTGTAAAAGTTTTAGCATCACCACATACATTTTGTTGGATGAGTGAGCTGCCTGATGTCTATGAATCTATCCTTTTAGGCAATGTGATCCATGATGTAAAGTCAACATCACATTATATCAGATTCATTTTAAATGACGATATGGAACTTGCAGTAGGTGAAGATGTTTCTTTTGAATATAAAAAAGAAGATCAAACATCAGATAAACACCAACTACAATTAACATTTCATGATGGTCACATCTTAGAGTTAAAAATAAAACTTTATGGATTTATCTTACTTGGAAAAGAAGAAGACTTAAAATCACAGTATTCCTACTATCAACTTGCTATGGATGCAGTAAACCCACTGAATCCAGAGTTCACTTACGAACATTTCTTGCATGTGACTGAATTAAACCTTAATAAAGGCTCTGTCAAACAAGCATTATCAACCAATCAACATATTCCAGGTTTAGGTAACGGAACACTTCAAGATGTTTTGTTTCATGCTAAAATCTCTCCAAAACGTAAAGTAAATACATTAACTGATGAAGATAAACATAGACTTTATCAATCCGTGATCCACAAAATTGATGAAATGATCACTTTTGGTGGTAGAAATACAAGTTCAAACATGTTTGGTGAAAAAGGAAGATATGAAGTCATCATGTCAAATGATAAAGATCAATGTCCAAAATGTCACGAGCAGTTGATCAAAGAAGCATATTTAGGTGGCAAGGTGATTTACTGCCCAATATGTCAAAAGTAGGTGAAATAGATGAATGTCATCGATTTATTACTTTCAAGTAATCCAGTGATTGAACGTTTAACCAAAGTTCATCTTTTAAACCAAAAAGTGGCATACATCGAAGATGGCTACATAAAAAACTATTTAGATCTTTATGATCCCATCCATAAAACATGGGTTGGTATCTATTCACCTAAATGGGTATCTACCCATTATACGCTCTTAGAGCTCACCTATATGGAGTTAAACCCCAAACACCCTGTTTATCAAGAAGCTTTATCAAGCTTGCTTGAACATGAATGGCACAGTGAAAACATCCATAACCCTCATCATTATGCAGACATGTGCATTATGGGTATGCTTTTAAACATGGCATCCTATGGATCCTCAAAAGATCCAAAGATTCATGAGATCATCGACTACATTTTAGATCACACCATGCCTGATGGTGGATGGAACTGTAACTGGTATAAAAGACCTATTCCTAAGATCTCAAGTGTCCATACGACAACATCGGTTCTAGAAGGATTATTTCGTTACCAAAAAGCGGGTTATACGTATCGTATAGATGAGGTTAAGATTCAAATGCTGTCTGCGATACAGATGTTGTTAAAGCGTAATCTTTATCAAGCTCATGGATCTAAAGAACCCATTCATGAACAAATGATTAAACCAAGCTATCCACCACGTTGGAAGTTTGATATCTTAAGAATTTTAGAATTATTTGTTGAGATGAAGTATCCAGATGATTTAAAATTAACGGATGCTATCAATCTTTTAATCTCACAAATGAATGGTCCTTTAATGCCTAAGGGAAGTGCCATTCCTGGAAAACTGCATTTCAAATTAGAAGAAGGACGTTATGGGATGTTTAATACCTTAAGAGTCCTAAAAGTATTAAAACATTACCGCTACCCACTTTATGAAAAACTAATTAAAGAAGAGGTCTAGCAAAAAGAAACGGATGATCGTATGAAACACAAGAAGAATGAAACATTAAATCTATATAACACAAACCCAGATACAAGGGCTTATCTCATTGAAGTCTCATTAGATGATTACAGTGAGCTCTTTAATGGTTGGGATGCATCACCACTCAGAAGACGTGATCTAGAACCTGAACTGATGGACTATCTCGAACAAGCTGGAAGTGAGATTCCACTAAAAGAAAAGATGGAACTTTGTTTTTACATGCCTAAAGAAAAAAGAGATTTGGATAAAGAATTTAAAAGCATTACCTCAGCCATGAACAACTTCAAAGTTGTCATGTCTGTCATTCAAAAACAACTGCACAAAAACTACCGTAGACTTTTAGTCTATGTGGTTGTTTCACTTATCTTTTTAAATGCTGCATATCTCTTAAGAAATGTCACCATTCAATCACTATTGATCAATATCATGATTGAAGGGTTCTTTATTGGTGGTTGGTTTTTGTTATGGGAAGCTTTTTCACTGTTTTTCTTTGACACGCATGAAATTCAGATTAGAAAGAAGATATTCAACCGCTTTTTAACTTCAGATATCTATTTTAAGGATACAAAGGAGTAAGCTTATGATCTATATCTATTTAGGTTTTGCATGTTTGATGGCGATTCTATATATTTATGTTGAACTTAAGAAAAATCCATTAACTGCATGGGTTGCTAAAGGATTAGCAAGTCTATCCTTTGTGATCTTGGGTGTTTTTTCGTTTGCTGAGCATATCAATGATGTTCACCCCATAGTTCCTTGGATCCTCATTGGGTTAGTGTGTGGTCTAATTGGTGATCTCGTTTTAGCATTAAGGCCTTTAAGACCAAAGGAAGAAGACAAAACGATTATTGTCTTTGGTATACTTTTCTTTAGTTTAGGTCATTTAAGTTACTTACTTGGCTTAAGTGAGATTCCAGGATTAAATGTATCACCTTTAGCCTTTATCATCGGTTTAGGAATTGCAGGCGTTGTTGTTTATATGAGTTACCTCTTAAAGTTTAAGATGGGTAAAGCACGCATTCCTTCTTATTTCTATGCATTCTTGATTTTTACGATGATTGCACAAAGTATGATATTTTATATGCAGGTCCCAGATGCAACCTTCTTTTTACTTTTTATGATTGGTGCTATTCTCTTTGGAATTTCAGATCTTATTTTGGCACCCATTTATTATCAGAAACAACAAAAACCGATCATGATCATTTTAAATTTATTGACCTATTATGGAGCACAAATCTTAATTGCGTTTAGTCTATTCTTTATCTAGAGGTTGTTTTATGTATGACTGTTTGATTCATCATCAAATCTTAAGTAAAGAACACATATCAGGTCCAGTGGTCTCCTTAAAACTTCAAGGGTTTTATGAGAAAGAGGTTGGATCTGATCTACCGCACTATTGTTTTTTTATCATGCTTGGAAGTCATAAGATCGGATCAATCACATTAAGATTAGGATTAAATGACATGACGATGGTTCATGGTCATGTCGGTTATACGATTGATGAAGGTTATAGAGGACATGGATATAGTTATTATGCACTTGAAATGATTATTGACCTAGCCAAAGAACATGGCTATGATCATCTGTTATTAACGTGTGATCCTCAAAATTTAAGTTCAATCAAGTCCGTTTTAAAAGCAGGTGGAAAACTGATTAAAGAGCATATTGAAGTCCCAAAAGACCATATTTATTACGTTTTTGGATTAACACACTTAAATCTCTATGAAATAAAGTTGAAATAGGAAAATCGCAGATTTGCGGTTTTTTTATTTATGTCAATGTGGATTGTAAAAAGGATAACTTATAAGGTATTCATGGACAATATAAGATAGGAAACAAAAACGTGTTAATGTTTCCTT
>MIDA01000007.1:0-16432 GCA_001830045.1 Tenericutes bacterium RIFOXYA12_FULL_35_10
ATCTGAACCTGTAGGGTTTGTAATTAAAAGTGATGATCATAAAGCTGTATTTTTAACAGATACTGGTTATGTGGATGAAAGTTATCATCCGTTATTATCGGATGCTGATTTTTACCTTTTAGAAGCGAACCATAACCCCTTTACCCTTTTTCAATCAAAGCGTCCGTTTTTATTAAAAAAGCGTATTGTAGGAGAAAAAGGGCACTTATCCAATGAAGATGCAGCAAGACTCATGAATAAACTCGTTCACCAAAAAAGTATTTGGGTCGTAGCTCATATTTCTGAGGATTGTAACTGCATTGATGACATTGATGAAGCCATTGTTAAAGCGTTTGATGATCCAACAAAGATTGATGTTTATTATGCTTCACAGGAAGGACTTCCGGTGATTGTTCTATGATAAAAATTATTGCTGTCGGTAAAGTGAATCAAAAAGGTTTAGAAGAGAGCATGAAGTACTATTTAAAACAATGTCCTGTTAAAGTTGAGGTTTTTGAAGTTAATGATGAACCTTCTGAACAAGGAAAAGAAGTTGAAGGAGAACGTATCTTATCAAAGATAAAAGATTCTGATGATGTGATTGCGTTAGCCATTTTAGGTAAAATGACTTCAAGTGAGGGATTTGCAAAACTTTTAGATGAGAAAATGACCTATGCACATAAAGATATCGTGTTTGTGATTGGTGGATCTTATGGATTAAGTGATGCTGTTTTAAAAAGAGCGAACAGTCAACTCTCATTTTCACCAATGACATTTCCGCATCAGTTAATGAGACTCATTTTGATAGAACAAATATATAGAGGATTGATGATTTTAAAACATCATCCTTATCATAAATAGAGGTTTTCATGCGTACAATTTTTTGGGATTTTAATGGCACCATTTTAGATGATGCTAAGTTATGTTATGACATTTTAATCGAGATGCTCAAAGAGGAGGAAAGACCTTTAGTTACATTTGAAGAGTATCTGATGATTTTTACGTTTCCAGTGGAAGCGTATTATGATAAGGTCTACGATTTAAAGAAGACAAGTTTTAAGGTGTTAGCCCATCGTTTTATTGAACGCTATCAACCGAGAAGCCTTGAACTATCGCTTCATGAAGGTGTTATTGAGACAATTCATCAGTGCAAGTTAAAAGGATATCAAAACGTTTTACTTTCAGCATCTGAAGAAAAGAATTTGCATGAGCAGTTAAAACATTATGGCATTGATCATCTCTTTGATCATATTTTAGGAACTTCTAATGTGTATGCAACATCTAAAGTGATGGTTGCCAAACGCTTTATCGAACAACATCATTTAAATCCTAATGAGATGATCATGATTGGCGATACACTTCATGATGCAGAAGTTGCTAAAGAGATTGGTGCAAGGATTATATTATTTACCAAAGGACATCAACATCCTTCACGTTTTGAAAATCATGAAATGATTGACCAAATCCAAGAAATCCTTGGTAAAATATAAGTAAACGACGATTAAAGGAGACTTAATAATGAGTAAAGTTGCGATTCTTGTTTGTAGTAATGCCGGACTTGATTATTTAGATTATCCAAAAGATATCCGTATTTTACGTTCTGTTATACATTTTGGCGCGGATGAAGCTTATGATGATTATGTACAAATGGATGCGAAAACGTTTTATGAACGTATTCAAAAAGATCCTAATGATATTCCAAGAACATCCTATGTATCACCAGGAACAATGATTTCTTATTTTGAAGAGTTAGAAAAAGAAGGTTATGATGAAGCGTTAGTGATTACCATTTCATCCAAACTTTCAGGTTTATTTGAAGCTGTAAAACGTATTGCAAGTGAAGTGACTATCAAAGTCACTGCATTTGACTCATTAACTTTAGCTTATGCTGAAGCATACATGGCACTTGAAGCACACCGTTTAGCAGAAGAAGGCAAATCTGTTTCAGAAATTCTACCTTATCTTGAAAAGATTAGAGATAACGATAAAATCTTCTTTGCTGTTGATACACTCCTTTATTTAGTAAAAAATGGACGTTTATCAAAACTTCAAGGTACGCTAGGAACAATGCTTCAAATGAAGCCTTTGCTACAACTTGCTGATGATGGTAAAGTGGAATCCATTGAAAAGATTAGAACAACCCATAAGGCTCATCAACGTTGTATTGAAAAATACATCGAAGAGACCAAAGGGTTAAATGTTTTAACTTATATTTCACATGCACATGCTGATGAGTATGTCGATTGGTTTAAAACTGAAATTAAGAAAGCTTTTCCTGAAAGAGAAGTTGTTGTTGCCTATTTAACACCCGTTGTTGGTGCACATACCGGTCCAAAAGGTATTGGTATTGGTTATATTAAACTCTAAATGGACACCCTTCGGGGTGTTTTTATTTGAGGTAGAAAGTAATGAAAGACATTTGATGTTGTCCAGTGCTATAATGGTGATTAAAGGGAGGCGACACATGTGAAGAAATTTGCTCAAGATTTTAAAAAGTTTATTACTAAAGGTAACGTTTTAGATTTAGCAGTAGCGGTCATTATCGGTGGTGCTTTTGGGAAGATCATTTCCAGTTTAGTGAACCATATCATTATGCCTGTTGTCAGTTTAGTTGCAGGTAAACAGAGTTTTGAAGATATCAAAACCGTATTAAGACCTGCGGATGAGGTAGCTGGTATCACTGAAAATGCCATTTATTGGGGTTTATTCATTCAAAATGTTGTTGATTTCTTAATCATTGCATTCGTGATCTTTATGATTATCAGAACATTCGCAAGAATGAATGAAATGGCTGAAAAAGCGAAGAATAAACTTCGTGAAGATGAATTAAAAGCAAAGGCAGAAGCTGAAAAGTTAGCTTTAGAAGAAGAAGCTAAAAAACCAAAACCACCAACAGTTGAAGAATTACTTGGTGATATTAAAGCATTGTTAGAAAAGAAAGTATCTTAGCATCGTAAACAGAATTTTGCCTTTGCAAAGTTCTGTTTTTTTATGCATACAAAAGGAAAAGGGCAAGTAAGGCTTGCCCTTTTATAATGAGTATTGCTCAACGGGGGGGGTGTTTGTGCAATACTCATACTAACTTGAAGATGAAATCATCTCCAAGAAGTACGTATGAACAGATAAATCTTCAGATAGTTCTGGGTGAAATGCAAGTGCAAGCATATGGTTTTGTCTTGCTGCAACCCATCTACCATCTACAGTTGATAAGATAGATACATGATCACCTTTGGATACAATGTAAGGTGCTCTGATAAATGTCATTGGTATAGATTTTTGATTAAATAAATCGTTTGTATAAAAACTTGATAATTGTCTACCGTAAGCATTTCTAGCGACTGTGATATCCATTAAACCGAAATGAACGGTTTTGTCATCTTTAATGTTTGATGCGAGTAGAATCATGCCTGCACATGTTCCCATGACAGGTAATCCATCCTTAATCATTTGCTTTAAAGGTTCAAGAAGATCAAGATCTTTCAGTAGTCTTCCCATGGCAGTAGATTCTCCTCCAGGAAGAATTAGACCATCCATCGGTTGATTTAAATCCTTTTTTTGTCTGATTTCGAAGGTATTCACACCAAGACGGTTAAGCATCATACGATGCTCTATAAACGCACCTTGTAGCGCTAAGATGCCAATCGTCATGATTACTTACCTCTTTCAGCCATTAAAAGTTCGATTTCTTGTTCGTTAATTCCGACCATGGCTTCACCAAGGTCTTCTGAAATATCTGCTAAAATCTTGTGATCGTTATAGTTCGTTACGGCTTTAACAATCGCTTCAGCACGTTTTTTAGGGTCTCCAGATTTAAAGATACCAGATCCAACGAATACACCTTCAGCACCAAGTTGCATCATCAGTGCAGCATCTGCTGGGGTTGCGATACCACCTGCAGCAAAATTAACGACAGGTAATTTTCCATTTTCATGCACATAGGAGATTAAATCATAAGATACACCAAGTTCTTTTTGCAAGACGAAGAGTTCATCAGATCTTAATGATTGAACACGTCTGATTTCTTTTTGAATTTCTCTCATATGTCTAACTGCTTGAATGACATCACCTGTACCAGGTTCACCTTTGGTTCTGATCATGGATGCACCTTCAGCAATTCGTCTTAAGGCTTCACCTAAATTTTTAGCACCGCACACAAAAGGCACATTAAACTGCGTTTTATCAATATGATGAAGATCATCAGCAGGTGATAAAACTTCACTTTCATCAATATAATCGATTTCGATCGCTTCTAAAATTTGAGCTTCCACGAAATGACCAATACGAACCTTAGCCATCACAGGAATAGAGACCGCTTTTTGAATTTCTTTAATCATTTTAGGATCACTCATGCGTGATACGCCACCAGCAGCACGAATATCTGCAGGAATTCGTTCTAACGCCATCACTGCAACCGCACCAGCGGCTTCAGCTATTTTCGCTTGTTCTGGATTGGAGACATCCATAATGACGCCACCTTTTAACATTTGAGCAAGTTCTTTATTCAGTAAATAACGTTCTTTAGTAATCATCGTTACACTTCCTTGTTTATATTCTACTTTCATTGTATACTAGAAACTGGTATAGATAAATATTCAGTTGATGAAAATATAAGCATACCAGATGGTGAATGATGAAAAAATTACTTTATGAAGATATTTATGAACAATTTAAAAGATTGATCACAGAAAAAACATATCAAGAAGGCTCTAAACTACCTTCTAAAAGAAAGCTTGCAACAACGTTAAAGGTAAGTCCTTTAACGGTAGAAGCTGCGTATGCACAGCTGATTGCTGAAGGTTATGTTTATTCGGTCGAGAAAAAAGGTTATTTTGTTTCAAAACAGGTTGAACTACGTTTAGGTGAGAGTAAAGTAAGTTCTTTTAAACTTGAACAAGATCGTGTAAAGCACGATTATACATATCGATTTGACACCAATGTGGTTGATACTTCACTTTTCCCCAATGCTACATGGGCTAAGTTATCAAGAGAAGTGATTTCAGAAAACCATCATGAAATGCTGAATATGACACCACCCCAAGGTTTATACGAACTGAGGGTAGAGATTGCGAAATACTTAGATATTTACAGAGGTATACATGTATCTTATGATCAGATTATCATCGGTTCAGGATCTACGTCACTGATTGGTATGATTGTTGAACTTTTAGGCAGAAAACTGACGTACGGTATTGAAAAACCTGGTTTTACGAAAATTGAAAAACTGTTTGAAGCCAATGATGTAAAGATTCAGCATATTCCACTCGATCACCTAGGTATATCTGTTGAACAACTGAATGAAAAACACGTTGATGTCATTCACGTGACACCTTCTCACCAGTACCCAACTGGCATTGTTATGCCTATTTCAAGACGTATTGAACTTCTAAACTGGGCTTTAGAACATCAAGCTTATCTCATTGAAGATGATTATGACTCAGAATTTCGTTTTCAAGGAAAACCTATTCCTGCACTTCAAGGACTTGATCAACATGATCGTGTCATCTACATGAATACATTCACTAAAAGCTTAGCACCTTCGTTTCGTATGAGTTATATGGTATTACCAAAATCGCTCTTACAACGCTATCATCACATGTCATCCTATCATGCCTGCACTGTACCAACATTTGAGCAGTATGTACTTTATAAGTTTATGCATGGTGGTTCTTTTGAAAGACACATCAATCGAATGAGAAATCATTATAAAGAAAAACTAGAAATGATTCGGCACTTGATTAAAGAAGAAGATGATTTGATTTTGCATGGCGATGATGCAGGACTCCATTTTTTAATGGAAGTCAAAGGTGTTTCACACTTTGAAAAACTCCAAGAAACTTTTGAATCACAGTACATTTCTGTAGCTATCTTAAGAGTCAGTGAAATCAATCATATTTATCAAAACCCATGTTTGGTCATCGGTTACTCAGGTATTTTAAAAAGCGAATTAATCAACGCTTTTCAAGCATTGATTCAAGCCATAAAAAAAGTTAAGCAATGAGCTTAACTTTAGTGAAGGACTTGATGTTTAACTTTTGAAAACTTACGTTTGATGCGTTTTAAAGTAAATCCAAATTTTTCTGTCAATTGCCGTCTTAAACCTTTAAAAAGATCACTCAATAAGATCCAAACAACATATCCGATGAGAAGGAAATGAATGACATGGACAACGGGTGCTTCAAGATTTAAATATGTTTCTTGATCAAAGATATACATCAGGATCAGTCCGATAATTCCAAAATTAATCAACGTTTTCATAAGAATAAGAACCCTAAGATCGAAAAGATAATGACGTAAATGAGGTTAAACTTCATGGTCTTTTTTATATGGTAATGAATTTCTTGTGGGATATTCAGTTTTTGTTTTTTACGGACAAATAAGATGATGATCCATAACACATTAAAGACCAACCATATGCCACTTAAGATAAAGAGTAACCAATGCATCATGATGACATACCTCCAAAAATGCGTTCATAAAGGCTTAAGAGCCATTCGAGTGCGCGGAAAATAAAGCTTCTGATATCTTCAAAATGAATCCATGATTTGATGGTTTCCCATTTTTCTGCAAACTGAATGAGATTTAAAAAATCATTTAAATTTTCAATGGGTTCTGTGTTAACTAGATAAATCAATCCAACAAGACCCAAGGATATGACCATGTAATTTAATAATCTATTGATCAATAAGTAATTAAACGTAAATCCTTTGTGATGTTCTTTAACAAACTGTCTGACTTCATCATGTGTATGTTTATCTTGTTTAAAACAATAAGGACATGACACTAAATGCTTTGGATAATCATGATACTCTGAAACACGACATTTCGTTAAGTGATAAGATAAACGGAATAACGTCTGTTTCCATTGTCTTGATGTTGTTCGTTTGGGATGTTTTAAATCTTTCACTTGAAGTGATTTTCTCATCACTTTTTGGTAAAACATCGGATAAAGTTCAACCGGTTTTCCTTTTTCATCGATTTCAACACCAGCCATGCTCTTTTTATGGATAAAGATATTATTTTCAACAAAATAACTGACGGGCTTCGATGCGAGACGGTGTGTCGCTTTATAAGGATGAATGTCATGAAGTAATGTATGGATAATAACTGCTAAATGAAAACGAATGGTTTCTTTACTATCACTCTGATAGATGATCTCTTCAGGTATTTCCTCTTTGACTTCTTCGATCAGATCGATGGGTTCAATCGGGGCATGCGATTTTTCAAATTCAAATTCAAAACTTAGTTTAGGTGTCTCAGAATCGAGTGAAAGTGGTTTTTCCTCTTTCACTTTCTTTTTTTCTAGTTTCGGTTCTAAAGGTGAACGAATGAGTTCAAGATCACGTTGTCTCGCTTCTTCAAGAAGTCTTTTTTTCTCTAACTCAATTTTAGCTTTTTCATCTTCAAGTTTCTTTTGATAAGTTTGAAAGCGTTGCATCGCGTAATACTCTTGAGGAAGATATTCTTCACGTTGAAAAGACATAGGTAAGAATGCTTTATCTTTCGTACCAATGAAGACGACATCTGGAATATAAGGGTTCAAATCACCATCGATATAGATCGCAGATAATTCAACTGCGATACCATGTTTCTCAAGTGTAATAAACATGTTTGCGATATGTTTTGCAATAAGCACTTTCGCTTTTTCAGTGATTTTGAGTTTTCCGATACGATTTCCTTTTAATAGTTGATTTAACCTATATACATGTGGGGTATGTGGCATGATGTAGCCAATGGTTTCCCCATTTTTTTTGATTAGGGATGTTGGGAAAGGGAAATATTTTTTGAGTTTATGAGCATAAGAACTTTGATACATGGTTTCAATACGTTCTCTTAATTGATACTTTTCAATCAATTTAGGATCGAAGAAGTAAGCGAGTGATTTCCCTTTTTTAAGCGTATAGGTTTTTCCTAAGATGGTTTCGTCATAAACATCGTTTTCATCGACGATCACTGGTTTTTTATCGGTATCATAGGTGATATATTTACGAGAAATTGATTTAAAGTAATCATTTAAATAATCATAATCTTTGGTTTGTTCACGTGCACAAATCGGGCATTTTTGAAAATGACTTGGATAGAAATGTGTTTTATCCTTTTTGCATTTTTTGAGTGAATCTTTTAATACCTTTAATTCTTTAACCCACTCTTCTGTGGTGGGTCTATCGTTATTGCTTAACGCGTGTTTTTGGAATGCACGGTTAAAGAGTTCTTGAATATGTTTGGGCAAGAACGAAAAAGGCATCGCATTTTTCGGTGGAATGATGTTTGTCCCTTGATAATTATAGGGGAAGATTTCTTTTTCCATGGCGTAGTTAATGGCATTTCCATCAAAACCTAAGACGTTTTTGATACGTGCAGAAAAAGGATGAACACCATACATCAGAATTTGGAAAATTAAAATAGCTAACCCGTAATTATCATGATTTGGAATACGCTTGATTTCTTGGGTATATTTCTTTTTCGCTTCTAAAACTTCAGGTGCAGTATAGTCTGGTGTGAAAACCTTACAGTGGAAAAGTTTTTGATTACTTGAGAATTGGAAAGAATCAGTATCGACAACACCAATTTCAAATCCGGGGTAAACGAAGAAATCACTCGTGTTAATATCACCAATGATCGTGTCGTTTTGATGCAAAAATCCCATAACTTTAGCAAGATTGATCGCGATAACAACACGATCATAATAGGTGATATTGGGAAATTTCGCTTTTTGTAATCCAGGTGTGATGACATGCGATAATTGATTTTTAGCTTGAACCCGTTTCATCAAATAGCCTTGGAATTTGTTAAATTCATCATAGACGACATAACTTGGCCAAGCGATAATTGTTAATCCATTATAGTCTAATAAACCAGGCTTTTTGTTAACCATTGCTTTAATTTTAACTTCAATGTCTGGCATTCTTTCTAATGCACGTTCGCTATAAATCTTCACTAAAATATTCGGATTTTTAGCAAGCTTAAAGACGGAACCTTCGCCACCAGATCCAATCGGTTTTGTATCATCGATTAAGATTTTAGATCCATCTTCAAGAAAATATTTTTTCATACATCCTCAACTGAAATAAAGAGTAATGTTTTATCATCATCTGTTTTTTTATTGATACGTTCTGAACTTAAAAAGCGTTCCAAAGCTGCTTCAACATCTTTTTGATGAAATTTTTCATGTTGAAAAGCTTGGAAAAAAGGGTCATAAAAGAGATGACTCACCGTTTTATCCTTTGAAGAGATGCTAATGCCTTCAATGCCATCCGTCATTAAAGCAACCATGGGGTAAAAACCATCAACTTTTTGATAGATACCATGTTCAATAGAGTTCAAATCACAGACACTGAATGTTGCGTTGGCGTATTCTCCGCGTTGCTGTTCAACTAAAACACGGTAGATATCCTTATGTTTACCAATGGCAGAACAATCTCCTACTTGACCGTAGAACTGTCTATCTTGAAGAGATACAAAGACAAGAAGAGTCGCATTTAAATCCTTCACTTTTAAATCTCTTTCACTTGCAGCCATGAGTAATTGATCATGGACTTCGATAAACCCTTCTTTAATGATCATGATGATATCCTCATCATCTAATTTGGGGTCGATGTGTTTTTCTAAATAATCGACGATGAAAGAAGAAGCGACATCGCTTCCTATTTCTGCAGCAATCGCGCTGCCCATACCATCAGAGACACATGCAATATAACCCCAGTTTCCGGGTAATATACGATAGCGATGTGCATCATGACAAGGTGTATCAGTTTGAATGTGCGATGTACCTTGAACGGATGCACCAAACAGTTTAATCACATTTATACCTCGAATTCAAAAACGTCGTCACTGGGTTTTTCTAACTTAATGGTATCACCAACACGTGATGATGATACACTTGATAAAGATGAAGAAACCCATTGGAAAAGTTCTTTAAAGTTTAAACCGTTTAATTTAAATACACGGTCTTTAGAACCAGCAATTTGTCGTAAACGATCAATGTTTGCATTTTCAACGCCAATGCCAAAGAAAATAACTTTTTTGGATTGAATGGCTTGTTGAAGCATACCGGATGCTTCCATCGTGTTATCCGTTGGTTCACCATCTGTGATCACAAATAGCCAAGGACGATAGTATGAAATACCTGCAGCACGATATTCGTTTTTACGTGCTTCGATGTTTCTAAGTGCTGTAACAAGTGCTTCACCCATCGGTGTCATACCGTTGACCTTGAGTTCTGGAGCTTGTGATTCTGAGACAGTCGCAAAGTTTTGCAAAACGGTCACGGATTGTCCAAATGAAATCACGGATAGATCAACTCTTACACTCGCTAAATCATCATCACGAAGTGCTGCATAAAGGGCATGTACACCTTCATTTAATTGATTGATGGGATTTCCTGACATGGAGTATGATGTATCAAGGAGTAAAACCACGGGACAACGAGGTTCAGGATTATCAAGTAACGCTTCATCAACAACCTCTTTTTCAAATTCAAAATCGTTTTTAAAATCGTTCATAAAAAAACCTCTTTTCTTATTTTTATTTAGAGAATAAGTAATAAAATAACGGCTAACAGTAATGCTTTCAAACTATATTTTGTCTTCACATAGACTAAGAAACAAGCGAAGACATAAGATACCATAAGAATTAAGTGATACAGATTAAAACCAAGTGGGGTAAACCCGAGGGTTACACCGTAGAGTCCTAAAATGATTAAATATCTAAAACCATAGGCAGAACCTAAAGTTAACTTCATTTTAATCACTTGAAACACATAGATTAAGATACCAGCAAGATATAAAATAAGCATCATTTGTGAGAAAAGATAAACGCCATAGGTATAGATTGGAAGTTCTCTTAAGTAAAGTGCATAGTCGCCTTCACCAAAGAAATAACCGATCAATCCAAAATGAAAGGGAATCGTGATGTATAAACTCAATGTTTGTGCGATAAAGACAATGACTGCGATAAAGATAAAGACTTTAAAAAAACGTGGGTAATCTAAAACAGCATGCCTTTTACCCACGGTGTAATGAAACAGATTTAAATTAAGTACGCCAAAGAATACAGCTTGTATCCCATAAAGAATTAAAGGTTCATAAAGGTTTGGAAACATGGATCCAAAAAGTGTTTGGTCCCATGTGGACGCATCAAAATAAACACGCATATAAAAAATAGACCATAAGATGGCTCCAATGAGGATTTTATTCACATGTGCAACGACGGGATTCTTTTGCACGAATACCTCCAATGAGTGTTACATTTTGTTCATATTATATCACAATCTCTGTAGAGAAATCTGACGTAAGATATATTTCATGAAAACGTAAGACGTGTTGAGGAGAATTGGAATATCTAGTATAATGAAATAAGCGAGGGTATGATGATGAAACCTAATCAAGCGAATGGAAACAGTCAAGGTTTAGAATTACTCATTGAAAAATTGCATCAACATTATGATGATCAAACATGTGACATCATTTTAAATGGGATGCGTGAAAAACGCGTCGTTTCACTACGCGTCAATACGCTTAAAAAATCAAAAGATGAGATTAAACAAGCATTAGACACTTCACATATCATGTATCACGATGTTTCATGGTATGACGATGTACTCATCGTTGAAACGAAAGAATCATTGCTTGAAGAACTTGATATGTTTAAACATGGATGGATTTATCTACAATCACTGTCTTCAATGATTCCAGCACTCATCATGGATGCTAAACCCAAACAAACAATCCTCGATATGGCTGCAGCTCCAGGTGGTAAAACAACATTGCTTGCTGTACTCACTCAAGATCAGGCATCAATCACAGCAATTGAAGCTCATCCCATTCGTGCAGAAAAATTAAAGTTTAATATTAATCGTCAGGGAATTAAACACGTATCAGTGATGGTTAAAGATGCTCGTATGCTAGATCCCTATTTTATTTTTGATCGGATTTTATTAGATGCGCCATGTAGTGGGAGCGGCACCATTCTTTTAAATGATCCCAAAACGTTTAGTTATTTCACGCAAAAACTGATTGATAAATCGGTTGAAACGCAAAAAGCTCTCATTAAAAAAGCAGTTGACCTTCTTAAGCCAGGTGAAACCATGGTTTATTCAACATGTTCTGTTTTACCAGATGAAAATGATAATATCATCCAATCGATTTTAAAATCAGGATGGGTTGAGGTTGTACCCATAGAAGATGATAAGTGGCATTCAATTCCAACATTACCGACACAAATACCAGGAACTTTATTAATTCCACCAAGTCAGTATTATGAAGGATTTTTTATTGCAAAATTAAAGAAAAAAGTAAAAAAATAAGGCGACTCCATCAGGAATCGCCTTTATTATTTTATGCATTCTCGATAATTGCTGTAATTGGAATTAATAAGAACGCTAACCATGAAATATGGAAGAGTCCCAAGAAATAACCAAGCGAGAAGAATAAAATAACTGCAATAAATGGCATAATCGCTGTTAATCTAAATTTATCAAATAAGATGATTGCAGTAACTGGAATGAGTAAGAAGACTTGCCATGCCCATGCCCAACCACCTAAACCAAAACCTAGACTTAAGAAGATACCAATCGCAACTAAAATCATGGAAACCATCGTAATCGCTTTTTTACGTTCAATCCCATTTAAATCACCAACCATGATGTGAATATCACCAAAGATTAAACCCATCGCAACCGGTAGTAAGAAACCAAGTGCACCAAAGGTCCATGTATTTTCTACATACCCCATGTAAAGGTAAAATCCAATCGCAATCACAAAACTTAGTTCATAAATGATGAGTTTAACGATATTCTTTTCATGTAGAATACCAAGCATTGGGATGATTAAGAAAACAAGCCAACCTGGATTCCATAAATCATAATAAAAACCTAAAATCATAAATGTTATGACTGCAACAAAAGGTGAAATCGCAACCGGTAAGTCTTTAATGTTTGTATTTAACAAGATAGCGACAACCGGAATTGATAAGAAAACCATCCAACCTGGATTCCATAATCCGTAACCCCAACCAAGGATTAAAAAGATAATCACACTTAGGAAAGGCATTAGAGCAACCAAACCATCTTTTAATCTTGTTTGAAGTAAAATAGCTGACATAGGGATGGCTAAGAAAACAAGCCAACCTGGGTGCCATAATCCTTGATAAAAACCTAAGAAGAAGAAAACGATTAAACTGATAAATGGCATTACTGCAATAATCTTTGTTTTAATGTTCTTTTCTCTTTTCTGTTGTAAGGTATCACGAAGTTCATCAACGATTTCTTCAGGATTCCCTAACATTTGCCAAACTTCTACATCTGATTTACCTGATGCTAATGCATCTTCATAAAGTTGATCATAATCAGATAGAATGTCATCCATATCTTTCTTGCTTGCTTGATAGGATACTAACTTTTCTTTTAATTCACTCAAATACTTACGCTTCATTGTTTCCTCCTAAAATCTTAAAGACGCCGGTTAAAAACGAGCGCCACTCGGTTTCATAAGCTTCTAATTTTTCTTTACCGAGATGGGTCATACGATAATACTTACGTGGGGCACCGATATTGGTTTGTTCCATATAGGTTTCAAATAATCCTTGCCCTGTCAGCCTTCTTAAAATGGGGTATACTGTGTTTTCGTTAACATCGATCTCTTTGGCGAGTGAATCAATCACTTCAAAGCCATACATATCACGCTTCGAGATAATGGCAAGTATACACATCTCAAGGATACCCTTTTTAAATTGAGTGTTCATGAGGTTCTCCTTACTGTGTTTTACACACTACTATCATACTACGGTCCTGTGCAAAACACAATACCTAAATAGAAAAAAATGTAAAAAAATGGTGTCTACTTGTTTTTTTGTGTGTTTATGTGATACTCTATATGCAAACAAAGAATAGGTGATTTCAATGTTTACACTCATTATGGCTGGATACTATTACTATTATTATATCAGTTGAGGACTGCTTCAGGCATTCCTTTTTCTAGTGTAAACGAAGGAACAGCCAAATCATGACAAACGTTCATCCTTGGGGTTCCTCAGGGATTTTTTATTTTTTATAAGCTAAGGAGAGATAACCCATGATTGTCCAGATGAAAAAAGGTTCAACCAAGAAAGAGTATGAAAAGTTAGTCGAGTTTTTACAAGCGAAAAAATTAGAAATTATTGATGCATCATCCGATGAGATGCGTGTTTTTGGTATCATCGGTGATACATCCTCTCTTGATCCAAGTGATCTCTATGCATTTGATGGTGTGAAAGAAGTAACGCGTGTTTCAACACCATTTAAGAAAGCAAGTCGTAGTTTTAAAAAGCACGATACCATTATTGAATTATCTGACGAAGTCAAAATTGGTGGTGACCAATTTGTTGTGATGGCGGGTCCTTGTTCAGTTGAATCTGAAGAACAATTAAGAATTATTGCGAAAGCGGTAAAAAAATCAGGTGCGCATCTTTTAAGAGGTGGTGCTTATAAACCAAGAACATCTCCTTATGCTTTTCAGGGTTTAGAACTTGAAGGTCTGAAGTTATTAAAGAAGATTGGTGAAGAAACCGGATTAAAGATTGTTACTGAAATCCCATCAGCTGATTTACTTCCTTTATTTGAAGAATATGTGGATGTTATTCAAGTTGGCGCGAGAAATATGCAAAACTTTCATCTATTAAAAGCGTTGGGTAAATCAACGAAGCCTATTTTATTAAAGAGGGGTTTATCATCAACGATTGAAGAATGGTTGATGTCAGCGGAATATATTATGGCTGGTGGAAACGAAAAGGTCATTTTATGTGAACGCGGGATTAGAACATTTGAAAAATACACACGAAACACATTAGATATTAGTGCTGTTTTAGCGGTAAAAGAACTTTCTCACTTACCTGTGATTATCGATCCTTCACATGCTGCAGGTCGTTGGAATATGATTGAAAAATTGAGTTTAGCATCGCTTGCTGTGGGTGCACATGGACTCATTGTTGAAGTCCATCATGACCCAGAGCATGCGTTATCTGATGGTGCTCAAAGTTTAAAATTAAATAAATTTCATCAAATGATGGAAGAACTTGAAAAAGTAAGTACTGTTTTAGGTAAAACGATCAAATGAAGATTTTTATCGTCGGTCTTGGTTTAATTGGTGCATCTTACGCCGAGGGGTTGCATCAAGCAGGACATCACGTTTTCGGCTATGATCGCGATAATCATATCTTAAATGAAGCGAAAAAACTTCACTTAATTGACGAGGATTCATCTTTAGAACGAATCAAAGATGTTGATCTTCTAATCTTAGCTTTATATCCTAAAGACAATGTAGAATTTATTAAAACGCATCAAACATGCTTTAAACCAGGTCTCATCGTGACCGATGTGAGTGGTACAAAAGCTTGGATGATGAATGAAATTGAAAAACATATGCCTGAAGGTATCACATACACTTCTACACATCCGATGGCCGGAAGAGAAACTTCAGGTTTTTATGAACGTAGTCCTTATTTATTCACACGCGCGAATCTCATGATTGTGAGAGGTTCAAAGTCAGGTGAAAATGATGAAAAGGTACTACGCGTCATCGCAAGCGATTTAAAATTTGGTAAAATAAGTGTAGTTGATGCTGAAACACACGATAGACTGGTTGCTTTAACCAGTCAGCTGACACATATTCTTGCAGTCTGTTTGATGCATGCCGATCATGAAAAAGAGACGAAAGAAGCTACAGGCGATTCATTTAGGGATTTAACGAGAATCGCGAAAATCAATGAATCCATGTGGAGCGAACTTTTTCTTGAAAATAAAACCATTTTGATCGACATCATTTCATCGTTTGAAAAAGAACTTGATCTTGTCAAAGACATGATTTTATCAAACGATCAAGAAGGACTCAAGACATATCTTCGTCAAGCTAAAGAAAAGAGGAAGACTTTTGACATTCATTAAAATGGCGGATTATGATATTACCATTGAAAAGAATTTGTTAAGTCAGTTACCTAAGATGATTGAAAAGATTTATAATAATCATCGTCTTTTTGTTGTCACTGATCAAAATCTCTTTAATTTATACCATGATGCATTAAATCGTATCTTAGAAATGTACCAAGTTCAATATGTCATCGTTGAACCCGGTGAAAAGAGTAAATCGTTAAAAACATATCAAACGGTGATTGAAACACTGATTGAAAAAGGCATTAGAAGAAGTGATATGTTAGTTGCTTTTGGTGGTGGTGTTGTAGGCGACCTCACTGGATTTGTCGCATCAACATTATACCGAGGTATCCCCTTTATCCAAATTCCAACATCCCTTTTAGCGATGGTTGATTCATCCATTGGTGGTAAAGTCGGTATTGATTTAAAACAAGGTAAGAATTTAATCGGATCATTTTATAACCCTCAAGCAGTGTTCATTGATCCTGCTCTACTCGACACATTACCCCATCGTGATTATGTGAATGGTCTTGCAGAAATGATTAAAGCTGGTCT
>MIDA01000007.1:16441-21654 GCA_001830045.1 Tenericutes bacterium RIFOXYA12_FULL_35_10
TAAGCATTTATACCATGCCTTATTGGAAAACGAAAAAGTGACTGAAAATGAAATCGCACAATCCATTTTTGTGAAACGCGAACTCGTTTTACTTGATCCATACGATAAAAAAGAACGTATGCTACTTAATTTTGGGCATACCTTTGGGCATGCCATAGAAAAGAAACATCATTATGAAGACTATCTTCATGGAGAAGCTATCAGTTATGGCATGTTAATTGCTTTAGAGATTGGTATGACTTTAGGTGAGACAAAAGAAGATTTATACAAAGAAGTCAAAGAGCTTTTATTAAAACGTGGCTTGGTGAAGGAACCACTATTACGTATGGAAGATTATAAAGATGCAATCTCAAATGATAAAAAAATGTTATCAGATGGTCTTCATTTTGTAATCGTTGATAAACCTGGAAGTGCAAAAATTAAAGTGTTACGTATTGAGGATTTCTCATGAATGTTTTGATTCAACCACGAAAACTCAAAGGACAAGTGGATATTATTTCTTCTAAATCTTTATCGCATCGGTATGTGATTGCTGCTGGACTTTCAAATGATGTGAGCAAAATCGAGAATGTACTTGATTCCGTTGATTTAAAAGCGACCAAAGATGCTTTATCACATTTAGGTGTTACATGTGTTGGAAATCAGATTCAAGGGCATGGATTGAATTATGATGGTCATGAAGTTTTCTGCCATGAATCAGGCTCTACATTAAGATTCTTAATTCCAATCTTTATGTTACAAGACAAAAAAGTTATGTTTACTGGACATGGCAGATTACCAGAACGTCCTTTAAATGTTTATGAATCGTTATTTAAGAATGATTATCTGTTTGAAAAACAAAGTGAACTAGAACTACCTTTGATGGTTCAAGGACCCCTTAAAGGTGGTACTTATGAAGTCAGAGGGGATGTATCTTCTCAGTTTATTTCAGGTTTACTTTTTGCACTACCACTTGCAAAAGAAGATTCAAAGCTTATCTTAACAACGCCTTTAACTTCAAAAGATTATGTTGAAATGACATTGGATGTTTTAAGCAAGTATGGCGTTCAGATTATTGAAAAAGAAAACATGTTTTTGATCAAAGGTCGCCAGCGTTATCAAGGCATTAACCAGCGCATCGAAGGTGATTATTCACAAGCAGCTTTTTGGATGGTTGCTGGTTTATGTGGTGAAGGCATTGACATCAAAGGCTTATCACATACATCTAAACAAGGTGATCGAAAAATTGTTGAAATCATTCAAAAAATGAAAGGTAAGATGACGTTTGATGCATTGACTGAGACCTATCATGTTTATCCATCAGCGACTTATGCAACAACGATTGATTTAGAACATGTTCCAGATCTAGGACCTATTTTAATGGTTTTAGCAGCAAGATCAGTTGGAACAACCCATTTTAACGGGATATCGAGACTTAGAATTAAAGAGTCTGATCGCATGGAAGCGATGATACAAGCACTGACTCAGTTAGGCGTTATCGTTAAAGTTAAAGATGATGAAGCATGGATAACAGGTGTTAAATCATTTAAAGGTGGTATCACCTTAGAAGGATTTTCTGATCATCGCATTGTTATGGCACTCGCTGTTGCAAGTCAAATCGCTGATCAGTCAATCAACATTACAACTGCAGAAGCAGTTTCTAAATCGTATCCCACATTTTTTGATGTATTTAAAAGGTTAGGAGGGGTCATAGATGAATCTAAATGAACTGAGAAAAGAAATCGATGATATCGATGATCAAATGATGGAACTCTTTAAAAAACGAATGGTTATATCAAAGAACATTGGTAAAGTCAAAAAAGCGATGGGTTTACCCGTTTTTGATCCATCGAGAGAACAAGTCCTCCTAGAAAAAAGAGAAATCGCGTTTAACGATGATACTCTTTGGCCAATGTATAAACGTTTTTTAATCACTTTATTTGATTTATCAAAGGAATGGCAACATCATGAGTGAAAAATACGGTTTACTTGGTAAGCATATTTCCTATAGTAAATCACCAGCTATTCATCAACATATGGCTAAAAAACTGGGTTTATCCATTTCTTATGATTTGATTGATATCGATGAAGAAGATATTCCTCGTTATATCAAACAATTAAGACAAGGATTATATCAAGGGTTTAATGTCACGATTCCGTATAAACAAGTTGTGATGAAGTATGTGGATGAACTGACACCCAAAGCGAAGCGGATTAAAGCGGTGAATACACTTTATGTTAAAGGTGATAAAATCATCGGCGATAACACAGATTATGATGGTTTTTTAGGCTTAATTGCCAAACATAATATCGATGTTAAAGACAAACATGTCTATCTTTTAGGTACAGGTGGCGCAGCTAAAGCAGCTTACATTGTTTTATCTGATTTGGGTGCTAACATCACGGTTGTTACAAGACAACTTGCAGATAATGATCCATTGTTTAAACGTGTGATCACCTATCAGATGATCAATCCAAAAGATGTTGATATTTACGTGAATGCAACACCCATTGGAACATCTCCTAAAACAAATGAATCTGTTTTAAACAAAAATTACGTTGATCAAAAGATCGTGATTGATCTCATTTATCAACCTCAAAAAACATTATTAATGTCTTATGCAAAAGAAGCATATAACGGATTATGGATGCTCGTTATCCAAGCCGTAAAAAGCGAAGAGATTTGGTTTGATCGTAAAATCGACGTCACACCATCTCTTTTACAAGAGTTAAAGGAAGTGATTTATCAATGAATCATTACGGAAGACTATTTCATATTTCCATTTACGGCGAATCGCATGGTGAAGCACTTGGTGTGATTATTGATGGCATGCCATCAGGCATTAAGATTGATCAAGATCTCATTCAAAAAGATATGGAAAGAAGACAACCCAAAGCTATAGGTACGACACCACGTAAAGAAGCAGATGTTGTCAATATTATAAGTGGTGTTTATCAAGGTTTTTCAACAGGTGCTCCGCTTCATTTAATGATTGAAAATACAAACACAAGATCACAAGACTATGATCGTTTAAAATCACATCCAAGACCTGGACATGCAGATTTTGTAGCCGATAAAAAATATCATGGATTTCAAGATCCACGTGGTGGAGGTCATTTTTCAGGTCGACTCACTGCAGCAGTTGTTGCTGCTGGAGCGATTGCTAAAATGATTATTCCTTTTGACATTTCATCAAAACTTGTTCAACTTGGAGAATGCACAGAGATGGATAAACTCGATGATTATGTGATGACAATCCAAAAGGAACAAGATTCAGTTGCTGGCATTATCGAAATCAAAGCAACCCACATGACGGTAGGTCTTGGCGAACCCTTCTTTGGTAAGTTAGATGCGGAAATCGGTAAAATGATGTTTTCAATACCTGCAGTAAAAGGGGTAGAAATCGGTGTTGGTTTTAGAGGAATCACCATGAAGGGTAGCGAGTTCAATGACTTAATCATTGATGAGAATGGAACAACCAAAACCAATCATAGTGGTGGTATCTCTGGTGGTATTTCAAATGGTAATGATGTTATCATCAGGGTAATGATTAAACCAGCATCTTCGATTTCAAAGCCTCAAGAAACCTATCATTTCGGACATGAAAAAGTTGAAACTTTAGATATTGGTGGAAGACACGATGTCGCCATTGCACGAAGAGCGGGTATCGTTTTAGAAAATGCACTCGCCATCGTACTTGCAGATCTTTACTTAATAAACAAGGCTTATCAGTAAAATGATAATCCTTTTTTTCTTGCATCTATATGATAAAGGATGTATACTATATATGAACATATGAGCAAACGTTCATATATGGAGGAATTATGAGACAAGATCGTTGTGATGCAGTATGCATCCATCCAGATAAAATTGAAGAAGTTAAAAAAGATATTTTAGAAGATAAGGCACTTATATCTTTATCAGATTTATTTAAAGTGATATCTGATCCAACACGGATTAAGATACTTTACGCGTTAGAAAAACAAGAACTCTGTGTATGTGATATATCTGTTGTTTTAGATATGACACAGAGTGCAATTTCACATCAACTCAAAGTATTAAGATTAAGTCGTCTTGTATTGAGCAGAAAAGAAGGTAAAACTGTTTTTTACCGTCTCGCAGATGAACATGTTCAAAAACTTTTTAGACAGGCACTTGATCACATCATGGAGGAAAGCCTATGAAAAAGACATATCAAATCAAAGATATTGATTGTGCAAACTGCGCATTAAAAATCGAAAATGAAGTTAAAAAGATGGATGGGGTTGAAAATGTTCAACTTGATTTTGCTCGTGAAAAAATAAGTATAACAGGAGCAATTAAACATATCGATGCAAAATCAATTGAAAAAATAGCGCAATCTATTGAACCTGATGTTCATGTTTTCGATGAAAATGAGCATGTCCATGAAGAGAAAACAAAGTTAACGCGTAAAGAATGGATGGTTTACGGTCTTGGTTTAATCTTAATGGCGTTAGGTTATCTTTTAAGAGATGTATTAAGTAGTCAAGTCTTAGATTATGTTGCCATACCCATCTATGCAGCAAGTTATCTTATCTTTGGTCATACCGTACTTATTCGTGCTTTTCAAAACATCAAAAAAGGACAATTTTTTGATGAGCATTTCTTGATGACGATTGCAACACTGGGTGCATTCGGAATCGGTGAATTTATTGAAGGTATCGCGGTCATGCTGTTTTATCGTGTTGGTGAATATCTACAGGATTTATCTGTTTCAAAATCAAGAAAAAGCATTAAATCATTAATCTCAATGAAACCAACCATTGCACACAGACTCACACAAGAAGGTATTCTTGACGTTGAACCCGAGCAACTTGAAGTTGGTGATTTGATCGTCGTTAGACCAGGTGAAAAAGTTCCAGTTGATGGCATTATCACAGAAGGTAGTTCATGGCTTGATACGAGTTCAATTACAGGTGAATCCATGCCGAGAGATGCCTTTGAAGGCAAAGAAGTCTTATCAGGTTCCATTAATATTTCAGGTCTAATCACGATACAGGTTATGAAATCTTATGAGAATTCAACCGTTAAGAAAATCATGGATTTTGTTGAAAATAACGCGATGAAAAAGGCGAATGCAGAAAAATTCATGACGAAGTTCGCAAGTCTTTATACTCCGATTGTTGTTGGGTTAGCGTTATTACTCGCTTTTGTTGTTCCTTTGTTGATATCTCTATTTCAAGGTGTTACTTATAGTTCAATTGTTTTAATA
>MIDA01000008.1:0-1656 GCA_001830045.1 Tenericutes bacterium RIFOXYA12_FULL_35_10
TCTAATTCCCATAACTGATTAAGACCTCTGATGGTTGCAGCAATATCTGCTGATCCTCCACCGAGTCCAGCGCCAATGGGTATATGTTTTTCCAACGTAATGATTGCACCTTGTTTGACGTCAAACATCGATTTAATCAATTTTGCAGTTTTGATGATGGCATTATTCTCAATGGGAACCTCACTATTAAGGATAATATCTTTATCGTGATGACTGAACGTGATGACATCATGAAGTTCTAGTGGAATCATGATCATTTTTAAATCATGATAACCATCTTTTCTTTTTCGAACAACATCTAATGCGATATTGATTTTTGCATATGCTTTTTCAACGATCATATGGCCACTCCTTTATAAGCATCAAGAATGTATCTAGAGATAAAGCTTCAGCTCGTGTTTGAATATCAACATGCTGATTAGTGAGAAATGTTTCAATCTCTTTTTTAGAGACGTTGAGTGCTTCATGTAAGTTATTAACCAATGTCTTACGTTTTTGTTTAAATGCTCCTTTAACAAAATGAATGAAAAAAGGAATGAGTGCTTCATCAATTAAAGGTTGACTTCTTTTTTGAATACGAATGACTGCACTGTCAACATTCGGAACTGGATAAAAGAGGTGTCTTTTGACATCCATCATTTTTGATGCATGTGCTTGAAACTGTAAGATGACTGATAGTGCATTATAATCTTTTGAAGAAGGTGTCGCTAATAAACGATCGCACACTTCTTTTTGAATCATGAGCGATGCTGTTTTTACATTTTTCGATTCAAGAAGTTTGAATAAGATCGGTGTTGTGATGTAATAGGGGACATTAGCAACCACATGTAAATCGTGTGGATAAATGGATAAATCGGCATCCAAAAAATCACCATACACAATGTTTAAGTTAGCATGTTTTTCTTCAAGTTGATGAAGAATCGGTGCTAACGATGTATCAATCTCATAAGCAAAAACTTCCTTTGCTTGTTCAGCCAAATAAGAGGTCAATGCTCCTTGTCCAGGACCGACCTCAATCACATACTTATCTATAATGTTTGATTCTCGAACAATCTTCATTAAAAGATTTTTATCTCTTAAAAAGTTCTGTCCGAACTTCTTTTTCGCTTGATGTTGCATGGATAACCTCCATGATTTCTTGCTTGTTTATCCCAAACATGTGTAGTCTGTGATATAACGTTTTTCCATTTGTAAAGCCAATCCCAAGTTTTTCACACACATCATATCTAAATGCTTTTGAAGACATATCCCCAGTCAAACCAACCTCATGTAAAAAGGCGTGTGTGATATCGCTTGATGCCTGATTTTTAACCATTTTTATTGATTTTAAAGCGTCCCATAATGCTTCATCAGATGCATGCTCAACGCCCACTTTCTTCAAGTTTTTGCTAACAGCATCTTCTTTTTTAATGAATGCGTGATAAACATGAGTTAGTTCTTTTCCTACTAATCTTCGAATCCGTTCACCCGCATGATCTGGATCTAAAAATAAGATGATGTCATGTGTTTGATCAAGTTTTTTTAACATTAAAATACGATCATCATCAATCGCACTTCCATTAGTCATCACAACCAAAGGATGATCAAGTAATCGTTCAAGTCTGAATTTATCATTTTTACCTTCAACGACAAAAACGTGAGGTCTCATCATTTTCT
>MIDA01000008.1:1677-72898 GCA_001830045.1 Tenericutes bacterium RIFOXYA12_FULL_35_10
TTTTGTACCTGATAACATAAGACTTTCAATGATCTTCGATTGATCTTTCAAAGATGAAATCTTACCGTTTTCAAGCAAGATATAGATTTGATCACCAAATCCCTCACCGCGATCTTGGTAAGTACTATTAAAAACCGTTCGATGTGATGTAAAGTATTTTAACTCTTCCGGCTTAAAGGATGCTTTAATCTTTTCGATTTGTTCCTTATTTTCTTCAACATCATTGATGTATCCCCAAATATGACGATTCATAAAATCGTGTGCTAATTTTCTTAGAACATCATCTTTAGATTTCAAGAAACTCGCGATAAGTCCGTTAATATAAAAGTCATCAATCTCGATATAAGCATCTAAATCTTCAGGATTTTTCATGATACATTTGAGTGGATCAACGTTACTTTCAAAATGAAAACCTTGTTCAAGTAAATATCTGACGCGTTCATAAATCTTTTCAAGATTAACTTCATATGCTCTTGCAACCGGATGATAATACACTTGCCAGTACATATGATATCGAGCGATTAAATAGTTTTCAATCGCGTGAATTCCAGAAACTTTAAAAACAACTTTACCTTGTTTGATATATAAAACACGAATTAAGCGATCGACATCAATATGACCATAAGCGGCACCGGTATAGTAAGCATCGCGTTCTAAATAATCGAGGCGATCGACATCGAGTTGACTTGATATAAGCTGTTCAATTAATGGAAACTTCTTTTCTTTTCTTAAAATACGCGAAACATCTTCAGCAAATGTTTCATCTTCCATATCCAAAATGGATCTTAGTTCTTTATTCGATGTAATCAGTTTTGCTCCAATTTCCTCGTGATTGACATTAAATGTTTTTTCGAAGGCATGTGAATACGCACCATGTCCAATATCATGAAGCAATGCTGATACTAAAAAGAGCATCTTTTCGCGTTCATTCAATGCTTCAGCAATATCTGGTACCGATAAAAAGCGATTTGCGATTTCATAAACTCCTAAACTGTGAACAAATCTTGAATGCTCTGCACCATGAAAAACCATCTGGACACCAGAAAGCTGACGAATACGGCGAAGCCTTTGAAAAAGTTCACTATCAATGAGCTTTTTAATTAAAACATCATTCACATGGATAAATCCATAAAGAGGATCTTTAAACACTTGTTGTTTAGGTAGTTTTTTCAATCTAAAACCTCCATCGGTAAAAAAGTGCCTGACCAGGCACTATGCGTTAATGGTATAAGACTTGACGAGTTCGACCTCATCACCGGTTGATAACATAAATGCACTTCCATCATCTGTGTCTAAATGACAATCTAGACGAAACTGTGCATGCACACGGCATAAGACATTATCTAAAATACCTGGCTTTATACCGCCAACTTTAATCGAAACCATTTGACGATCAACAACGCCAAATTCTTTAGCTTCTTCTATTGAAAAGTGAATGTGACGATCAGCAATAATCACACCTTCATTGATTGTTACTTGTCCTTTTGGACCAACGAGTGTTGCTGCACCAGATCCTTTAACATCACCTGATGATCTCACTGGAGCAACAAATTTAAAGCGTAGTGCATCACTTTTAGAAATCTCAACTTGTGAAGCTGGACGAACTGGACCTAAAATACGTACGCCTGCTAAAAGTTTACCTTCTGGGCTAATCACATCAACCTTTTCTTCAGCAGCATACTGACCTGGTTGAGTTAACTCTTTCATCACAGTTAACTGATAACCTTGACCAAACAAAATTTCAAGATGTTCCTGTGTTAAATGTAAATGACGTCCTGAAATACCAACGGGAATTTTTTTCATAGATGAATCCTCCTTATATACGTAGTGATTATAACATTTAAAGGATATGTTTTCAATGAGTTTATGATAGAATAAAGCCAAGAAAGGGGTGTTTATATGCCTAGTATTTTCTCAAAAATCATCTTAAGAGAGATCCCTGCACACATTGTTTATGAGGATGATCAAGTGATCGCATTCCTTGATATTTCACAAGCAACCAAGGGACATACATTAGTTGTTCCTAAAGTTGAGTACAAAGATATTTTCGAAGTTCCAGAAAAAACATCAAGTCGCGTGTTTGAAGTTGCTACCAAACTTGCAAAAGCCATCCAAAAAGCATTTGGTGCACATGCGATGAATATCTTATCGAATAACGGAGAATATGCAGGACAAACAGTCTTCCATTTTCATATTCATCTCATTCCTCGATACGATAAAGCCGATGAAAATCTTTTCAAATTAAAGAATAACCAAGGAAATCTCACACCAGATGAATATAAAGAAAGAGCCCGTTTGATTAAAGAGGCTCTATCGTAAACATGACACCATCATTGATATTTTCTACCTTAAGTAACAAATTAAAATGTGCGCACGTTTTTTGAACGATGCTCATACCTAAGCCAAATTGACCCTTTTGTCCTTTTTCATACGGTTTAAAAACGTGGTCAATAAACTGATGACTAATGGACTCACCATCATTAAAGAAGGTGAGTTTTTTATTTTTCAATGTGATCACAATTTTTGATTTTGCATAGCGCAGTGCATTATCGATGATATTTGAAAATGCAGTATAAAAGTTTTCTTTCACACCAAAATAGGTTGAATCATCAAGTTCTGTGACAAACGTAATATTCGTTCGATATTTTTGGTTATTAACTATATTGATAATGACATCTTTGATACGAATATCTTCAAACTCACTTGGATCTTTTAAATACTCAAGTTTGTTGAGTTCTAGTAATTGCTTCACCTTTTGGTTTAACATCTCAGCTTGCTTAACAATAACTTCAGCTTCACTGATATCCGATATACCGTCACCAATTGCTTCAGCATAAGATTGAATGACTGCAATCGGTGTTTTAAAGTCATGTGAAATATTTTGAAGCATTTCTTGTTTCGATTTTTCAGAATGCTGAATTTCTTGTCGCATTTTCTCAATGGTTTTCGCAAGATCAGTGATCTCATCACTACCATCAATTTCAATCGGTTCTTGATAATTATTTCGTCTAAGTACTTGCACTTCACCTTGCAACCTCTTAATTCTTTCAACGGTAATTCTTGACCACATCAAAATTATTAAGTTTCCAAGTAAAACAAGAGCAATAAAACTGATGCGCATTAAAAGAGAAAATGCGTTGCCAAAGACGGATAAATAATCCTCTCCCGTAAAGACAATGACATTAATGCCACCAGGGCGTCGTTCTATCCAAAAATAGTAGTCATCGCCATCAACTTCGATATGTCGATCCTGTCCTGGCCAAACGAGCATCATATCAGCCACTTCATCTGCTGTAAATGCATCATCTAAAACTTCCAGATGATAACTTGTAACGACGTTACCACCTTGAGCGATGATATAACCGTTATATTCTGATGTTGGTGGATTAGCAATGTTTGAACTCACTTCATTTAAGTATGCAGAAAGTTGAAGTTCATTTTGTGAAACTCTAAATTCAGAAAACACACGATTTAATGCAACAATAAAAATGAGACTGGTTAGCAGTGTCACTAAACTAAAGATTAAATTTAGCTGTGTCGCTAACTTAATCTCTTTCATAATAAACGATATCCATAGCCATAGATGGTTTCAATCTTTAACTCAGGCATTTTATGGCGCAAACGTCTTAAAAGATCATCAACCACACGGTCAGATCCATAATAGTTTTCACCCCATACATGTTTTAAAATATCTTCTCTCGCAAACGCTTGATTGATGTTTTTAATAAAGAATAATAAAAGTTCAAATTCTTTATTGGTTAAATCAATCATTTCTGACTCAAGTCTAATTTCACGTTTGGTGATATTAATCTCATATTCACCATAGCGTACGATTTCAGAAACTTGAGGAATGAGCTGACGTTTTAAAACAGCTTTGACACGTAAAATAAGTTCTCTTGGTGAATAAGGTTTTGCAAGATAATCATCTGAACCTAACTCTAGTCCCATGATTTTATCTAAATCTTGATCACGCGCAGATGTAAAAATAACTGATGCTGTACTGTGGTTTTCTTTAATCGCTTTAATTAAATCATAACCGCTAACTTCACCTGTAAGCATGATATCTAAGATCCACATATCTACCGGATCTTGCACATGCTCTAACGCCGTTTCACCATCATGAAAAACGGTCGTTTCATAACCTTCACGAACGAGATATTTACGAATAATCTCAGCTAAATCTTTTTCGTCTTCAACATAATAAATTTTCATAGCTTTACCTGCCTTTTTAAGTAAAATAAGCGCGCATAAGCACACTTATTATACCATATAGATTGTTATAGGAGAGAAAATTGAAGCACCTCTATCTTACCAAAAGAGTATGGGATGTCCATGTTTTTTTGGTGTGAAATTATGTTATTTAATAACATCGACTTTCATATAGGGGCGAAGTGCCTCTGGAACAGTGATTGTTCCATCTGCATTTTGATAGTTTTCGATAATCGCAATCATCGTTCTTCCTACGGCTAAACCACTACCATTTAAGGTATGAACAAACTCTGTTTTCGCATCTTTACTGCGTTTAAAACGAATATTTGCACGACGTGCTTGATAGTCTTCTGCATTAGAAATCGATCCGATTTCTCGGTACATATTTTGTCCGGGTAACCAAACTTCAATGTCATAGGTTTTTGCCATACCAAAACCCATGTCACCTGTAGATAGACATACCACACGATAAGGTAGACCTAATCGTTTTAAAACTTCTTCTGAATTAATGAGCATCTTTTCAAGTTCTTGATAAGAATCTTCTGGTTTCGTAAACTTAATGAGTTCAACCTTATTAAATTGGTGTTGTCTTAAAATACCACGTGTATCTCTACCTGCAGATCCTGCTTCAGAACGGAATGCCGTTGTATATGAACAGTATTGAATTGGTAGTTGATCACCATCGAGGATTTCATCACGATGTAAATTAATCGTAGGCACTTCAGCTGTTGGGTTTAAATACCATGAGTTATCACCGGCAACTACTTTAAACGCATCTTCTCTAAACTTAGGGAATTGCCCAGTAGCAAACATGCTTTTTTCGTTAACGATATATGGAGGTATAATTTCGGTATACCCATGTTCATGGGCGTGTAAATCCATCATAAACTGGATTAATGATCTTTCGAGACGTGCACCAAGCCCTTTATCGACAACAAAGCGTGTACCCGTGATTTTGGCTGCTCTTTCAAAATCCAAGATATTTAATGATTCACCTAATGCAATATGATCTTTGACTTCAAAGTCAAAAACACGTGGTGTCCCCACTTTTTTAATCTCAACATTCATGGAATCATCTTTACCTACAGGTACGCTTTGATGAGGAATGTTAGGAGTGATCGCTAAAATCCAACTGATTTTATCTTCAACTGATTTGAGTTCATCGTCTAAAACTTTAATCTCATCACCTAAATGAGCAACTTCATTTAAAATAGAAGTCGCATCCATCTTTTGTCTTTTGAGTTCACCGATCTTTTTTGAAGCATCATTACGAAGTGCTTTTTTAGCTTCAACTGATAAAATGATATCTTTACGTTTATTGGATAATTCAACCACTTCATAAAGATAGGTAAAATCACCATTACGGTTTGATAATGTTTGAATCACTTCTTCAATGTGTTCAACAACATACTTTAAATCTAACATACTCAACTTCCTCCTTTAAAATAAAAAACGCCCTTATGTTCTAAGGACGTATATACGCGGTGCCACCTTAGTTCTAGAACAATGTCTAGCCCTCAATATCTTTAACGCAGACCTACGGACATGATTAGTGTCACTTAGAAGTGGATTTCATCATCAATGTGTCCATGCTTTCACCAACCGCATGTTCTCTAAACCACATCAATCATTACTTGTCTTCATCATTGTGTTATCTTTATTATAAATGACAACTGATATAAAGTAAATAGACTTTACTCAGCCTTTCGTTTAATTAACGCTTTTAAATCGTCTTTGATTTCCTCTTTTTGTAAACCAAAATCAAGAATAGCTTCGATGTAATCAACTTTGTTGCCGACGTCGTAACGTTTTCCTTGAATGTCGTAGGAATATACTTTCTCAGTTGCCATTAAACGAAGAATCGCATCCGTTAATTGAATTTCGTTACCTGCTCCACGTGTTTGACTTTTTAAATAATCAAAGATTGCCGGTGTTAAAATATATCTTCCCGCTATCGCTGAACGTGAAGGAGCTTCTTCAACTTTAGGTTTTTCAACAACGCCTTTTAACTCAACGATTGGTTTTTTGGAACCTTCTTTTGGAATGCATATCCCATATTTAGATGTATTTTTTAATTCAACTTCCATCGTACCTAGAACAGTCGATTTAACCTCTTCATACACATCTGCAAGCTGTTTAATGGCTGGTTTATCTTTTCCAACATACATATCATCGCCTAAAAGAACTGCAAAGGGTTCACCGCTGATAAACGCCTCAGCTTGTAAAACCGCGTGACCTAGGCCAAGTTGTTCTCTTTGACGAATGTAGTGAATGTTTGCTCCTACACCAATATTTCTAACAAGACCGTATTCGTAATGCTTATTTTTTTGAAGCAGAATGGTTTCTAATTCGATGTTATAGTCAAAATAATCAATAATCGCATTTTTATTCGAACTGACGATTAATAAAATATCGGTCATACCCGCTTCAATCGCTTCATTGACGATATATTCGATTGTAGGACGATCAATAATGGGTAAAAGTTCTTTAGGTAATGCTTTTGTAATCGGTAAAAATCTGGTTCCATAGCCTGCTGCAGGAATGACTGCTTTTTTAATCATGCTCATTCTCCTTTAATGATTTTTTAGTAGATAAATGGTAAGTTGTATAAAAACCTAAACCACATAAGATGATACCCGCAACCCAGGTGATCCAAGATGTATCAAAGACATTGGTTTCGGTAGAAGATTGTAATTCAAATAAGATATTAAATGGTGAAATCAAGATAATCCCTAAAACTGCCATATAAAAATGAACTTTGTAATGTATGAGAACTTGGTACATCACTTTTCCGATGACTATCATACCAATTAAAACACCTAGGATTAGCATCAATAACATCGGCAAATAAGGCATAACTTCACTAAAATTAAAGGTAACTAACGCTCTAAAAACATCATCGACTAATGAGATGAGTAAATTGAAATAACCTAACGCCATCAAAAGAGTTGCTGCTGAAAGACCAGGTGTGATCAGTGAAGCTGCTGTTATGAACCCAATCATAAATACAACTAAATAATAAGTCCACCCTTGAGCTGCTGCATTTGTCTCTTGAACAAACAAGAATAAAACCATCATAACAATTGCTAATCCCATCACAAGAAAATGATGCCACGCTTTAGGTTTATTTTTTAATTCAGGTGTAACACTGGGGATAGACCCAATAATAAAACCGATAAAAAGTAGGGTAAAGGGAATCGGAAAGTTTTCTAAGAAGATTTTAATTAAGAAAAAGCCTATGAGATAACCGAGTAAAACACCTACAATGTATTGCCATACGGATAAAATAGCCTTAATCGGCTTTTGAGTGAATTGGTTTAAAGCTGTAATTAACTCTGTATAAATCTTTAAAATAGTCGCAACCATCGAACCAGAAATCCCTGGTAAGATGCTTCCTAGCCCAACTAAAGAGCCTTTAAATACTTTAATGATGTGATTCATATAATCTCCTCATGTCCACTTTTAGTATACCTTATTTTAAACTAAAAGTATTTCATGCCCATTTCTTATTTTGATGGATTGTTTCCATTGTAGCATATTTATTTAACTTTGATTATGCTATAATGATTACGGTGATAACATGGATCAATTCATAGAAATAATTAAATATATCGTACTTGGAATCATTCAAGGTATTACAGAAATTTTTCCGATATCAAGCAGTGGACACTTAACGTTATTTAGTCATTTATTCCACATGGATATGACTGAATTTCCTACATTTTTAATGATTACAAATACCGGATCGTTTCTTGCTTTACTTTTCTTTTTTAGAAAAGATGTCGGCCAACTCATTAAAGGAACAATGTGTTATCTTGTTAAAAAAGATGAAACTGGAAAAGAAGATTTTGTTTATGTCTTAAAACTCCTTGTTGCGGTTATTCCCGTGGGAATCTTAGGTCTTCTTATTAAGGATTATCTTCCTAATGACTTACTTTCTGTTGGATTCGCTTTAATCATTACATCTGCACTTCTTTTTTATGTCTATAAACAAAGAGACATTCAATGGAAAAATGATGTGACTTGGCAAAATGCTTTGGTTATTGGTGCATTTCAGATGTTTGCTATTTTTCCGGGTATTTCACGTAGTGGGATTACAATCTCCGGCGGGTTAACTCAAAAAATTGAACTTAAAAAGGTACTTCGCTTTTCATTTTTAAGTTACTTAGTCATCTCAGTACCTGTATCGCTTCTAGGTATATACGAAGCGCTTCAAGCAAATGAATCCATTCATTATCTGGGGTATTCACTCGCATTTGTCATGAGTTTTATCTTCAGTTTAATTTCTGTTCGTTTCCTCTATAATTATGTGAAAGTTAAAAATTTGATTTACTTTTCAGTTTATTGTTTCTTCGTTGGTTTAGCCGCCATCATCTTATATATAATTTAACAAAAAGCACGACAAGCGTCGTGCTTTATTTTTTTTGTTGTGCTAATGAAATATATCCTGAAATAAAGAGTGATGCACCCAAAATTGAAAGTGGGATTGCGGAAACTAAATCAGTTGCATGTGAATCAATGATGGATACAATCGCTAAGATAAGCATGATCATAAACCCTAAGATCATCACTGAACCATGAATATAAGGAATTAATTTATCTTTTGAGTTCATCTTACACACCAATAAGCGTATTAAGTTCAACATGTTCGAAAGGTCTTATCGATGCGAGTGGGGCATCAAATCCTTTAACGTTACACATGATTTTCTTTAATACGGATTCCTTTGTTGAAAAGACTTGGACAACACTGTGGTCAATCACTTTGAGTGCTATTTCATAATCACCATCAACTAAATCTTTAAATGTTTGAATTTTTTTCTTTCTCGTTGTCTTATTTCGAACAAGAAGTGATAAGTTTTCAATCACTTCATAATCATTTTCGTTTTCTAATAATCTTTTCTTAGCTTCATCTGAAGTAATTAAAGCTTGTTCTTCTAAGTATTCCCAATCTGGATGAAGGAAAAATTCCTTACGTGCTTCAAAGTGACCTACATCAAACTGATAATCTGAAAAGTCGATACCACTAAGTAATGTTTTTAAAATGTTTTTTTCACAGCCTTGAAATGCTAAATAGATCCCTTGCATCAAAACCACCCTTTCTTTTGATTACACTTCAATCTTAACATGCAATAGAAACGTTGAACAGGGCGTATACGCCTCAATCGACATAAAAAAAGCCCTTTTTGAAAGGGCATTTTTATTATGCAGCTTGTTGATCTTCAATTCTCTTTTCAAGATCTTTCGTGATTTTTTGATAAAAATCAGCATCGATCTTGTATTTGCTTCGATAAATGAAATAGGATAAGACAATTAAAACAAGTGGAATGATAATCATGGCTGAGCGTAGTTGTAGTAACATCTCTGGCGTTACATTAGAAGCAATCATCGCTCTTGCTTGTTCGGTTGTCATATCAGGATTGAGTTGTCTTGCTTCTGTTAATGGATTGATGACATTCTCATTTAATCCAGATGCAGCAAGTGTGATGGAAACAACAAAGACTTGAACAGATGTCGCAAGTTTCGTTACAAAGGGATTAATCGCAAACACGATGGATTCATTACGTGTTCCAAGTTTCCACTGACCATATTCAATGGTATCGGCAAGCATAACTAAAACGAGTACTTGAATAAAACCTTGTCCGCTAAATAAGATTAAACCAGCAAGTCCGATAAACAACATGTTCTTTGGAATAAAGATATAGCCAACACTCATAAATAGGAGATAACCAATAACAATCATGATGACCGATATCGTGAATAATTTTTTCCGACTCATGTGTTTCATGAGCGTAGGGAAAATAATGAGTGCTGTAAGCTGACTAACCGCTAAAATTGCAGAAAATAAGGTAAACTCAACTCCTCCATATTTATTAAAATCATAGTTGAAAAAGTAAATACCGAGTGAGGTTGTAATAAAATAACCGCAGTTAAACAAGAAAATCGCGATAATAATAACAACCAACTGGTCATTTTTGACAATGACTTTAACCATATCTTTAAGTGTCGTTTTCTTTGTATCAGCTTCTGCAATCTTATTTTTAGGTTGTTTAACAAAAAAGAAGACGATGACTTGTGAAATAACAAAGATTGTTGCTATAACCCCTGCTAAAATAGAGAACGCTTGAATCGGTCCGCCACTCCAATTTTGATAAATGATGGGGACTAATGCAATCGTAATGAACATACCAATACTTGCGAAAATACGCGCAAGTGAACCAATAGATTCTCTTTCTTTGGGATCAGTAGTAAAGCTTGGATACATGGACCAATAAGAGATATCATTCATGGTAAATGTCATACCTGATAAAACATAAAGTATGCCAAAAACAACGACGAAACTCGTTCCTGAAAGCCCTAAATCTTGGAATAAAACAAAGAAGACAATTGCTGATGTAACCGCACCAATCAAAATCCATGGTTTAAATTTACCGTGTTTTGATTTTGTATTATCAACAATAGTTCCCATCATAGGATCATTAATCGCATCCCAAATACGCGATACAGCAATAATTGTCCCAACAGCAATCAATTGCCAGTTAGGTAAGCCGAGTGCATCGGTTAAAAAGACAAGTAAGAAATTGGCATAAAGTGCATACATCATGTCTCTTCCCATGCCACTCATTGCATAAACATATTTCGTCTGTTTAGATATACTTTGTGTCATGATTTATTTTTCCCGTTTCTCTTTATTTTTTTAAAGCCCTTAAAGATATGTCCATTCATTAAATCAACGAGACCATGTCCCATTTCAAAACTCACTTTACCTGCTGAAAATAAGACGAGCATATGTAGTGGTGTTTCCATTAAAGTCTTTTTTGCCATCTCAATAAGCTCAGGACTTATTTGTTTTGCTTCTTTCATCGCTTGTTTGATAATTATCTTCGAAACCCTTCGTCCCATCCACGTGTGGGAAGCATCCTCAAGTGTTGATGATAAACTATATGGACGCTTTCTCTTGGTAGATTCCTTAGGGAGTGGAAATGGAATGAGTTTTGCAAAATCAGATGTATCATAGGTATATTTTAGGTAACTGATAGGCGAATGGTGTAATTCTTCTCCATCAACAAAAACATCAAATGAATCAATTTCTTGACATGCATTTTTTGCAATTACGATTTCATAATCACCCTTTTCGATGATCCAGCGTTTCTTATAAATATCCCAATGCGCAAAAGCATTCTTCGAAAGATTAATCGTCATCTGCTTCATTTCCTGTGATTCAAGAGATACTTTTTCAAACGCTTTTAACTCATAGCGTGCTTTATACACCGATGATTCGTTATTTTGAATATAAATTTGAACCACTTCTTTACCTTTGACAGATCCAATGTTATGTAAATCAAATGAAATCTGAAAGTGATCACCTTGATCTTCTACTTTAATATTTCGATAATCAAACTGCGTATAACTTAAACCATAACCAAATGGATAATGTGGTTTTTGATTGTATGATTGATAGTAACGGTAACCCACATAAATCGATTCATCATAATAAACTGCGTTATTATTGTGGTTGAGTTGAACATTACACGATGAGATATCATCAATCCATGTTTCAGCGAGTCTACCCGATGGATTTTCATTGCCATAAAGCAAATCAAACATAGCTCTTGCTGCCCCTTGACCACCTAAATAAGCAAGGAGTAAACCTTTCAAATAATCATGTTCAAACGATAGATTCATCACTGAACCACCGAGTGCAATACCAACGATGTTGGGATTCACTTGGTGAATTTTTTCTAAGAGTTGAACCTGTTTTAATGGTATGTTTAAATGTTCTCTATCATAACCTTCCGCTTCTTCAGATTCGGGTAAACCAAATAAATAAATGACTTTATCTACATGTTTTGCTTGTTCTAAAACACGTAAGACTTCTTCTTCATCAAGTTTCTCGTGATCAAGTGTGTATCCTTTCATAGATGTTATTTGATCAGAATAAGATGCAATGACATCCTTGATTTGCTCTAAATGCGTAGGGTTGATGTGAGATGATCCAGCTCCTTGATATCTAATGTGATCAACGAACCCACCAACAACCAAGATTTTCTCATCTTTATGTAGTGGAAGAATATCATAATTTTTAAGTAGGACCATCGATTCTCTTGCAATTCGTATGGCTTCCTTATGGTGGATTTCTGAATCAAAAGTAACATTATCATAAACCTTATATTTCTTGACCATATCAATGATACGATCTGATGATTTATTGATAGCCTGTCTTACGGTATCATCTGAGACTTCTTTTAAAATTTGATTACTACGATATCCAAAAGATGATGGCATTTCTAAATCTGTTGATGCTTTTAAACTACTGATGCGATCATGAATCGCACCCCAGTCACTCACAACAACACCGTAATAATTCCACTCTTTACGTAAAACACGATTTAAATAAGGGTGTTCAGTTGCGTAAAATCCGTTGATTTTATTGTAGCTAGCCATCACAGTCGCTGGATTTTCTTTAACAACACGTTCAAAAGCGCGTAAATAGATTTCATGCAACGCTCTTTCATCAACGATTGCATCAATGGTAAAGCGGTAGCGTTCTTGATTGTTAGCAAAAAAATGCTTAACCGATGTTCCAACACCTTCATCTTCGATTGAACGAACCATTGCTGCACCTAATTCTCCTGCAAGATATGGATCTTCTGAAAAATACTCAAAATTTCTACCACAGAGTGGAGATCTTTTCATATTAATACCGGGACCTAAAATGATTTGGACTTGTTTTTCTTTAGCCTCAATGGCCATCAGTTTTCCCATACGCGCAAGAAGTTCTTTATCAAAACTACATGCCGTTAAACTTGCTGTTGGAAAACATGTCGATGGTATACTTCCCTTTGCACCCAAATTATCATCAGATGCATATTGCTTACGAAGTCCGTGTGGACCATCAGCCATCATGATTGATGGCAGTCCACCCAAAGGCTTCGTATGCCATACGTCTAAACCATCCAGTAATTGAACTTTTTCTTCAAGTGTTAGTTTCATCAACATTCACCTCTTCAATCAATGTAAATTGTTCATGCTTAACTGTTATTTTTCCAATGCCTTTAGTTATTGATTTCACCCAAAATGCGATTGCTCCACCTAAAAGAGAGATTTGACTTGGTCCAATCAGTTCAATAGCGCCTTCGACTTCAATCGTTATAGGATCAAATGCATAAGGTAAAATTTCTTGATTTTGATCAACCATTTTTACGACATAACGCTTGGTATCATATGTTTCATCTATCATCAGATCACGGCCATTATGCTCAATCATTAAATCAGTTTTCATCACGGGTTCTTTAATGACTTCTTTGACTTTTACTCCTTGTTTATATCCTTCAAACTTATACGTATTATGCTTTGTGCCCCAACCAGTCATGTATGTGTAAAACATTCTGACTGCATCATTATAATCACGTTTATACTTTTTAAATATATAAAGCATTTTAAGTTTATAAGAAAGTGGTAAATGGTTACCATAAACAGTTACCGCTCTTAAGACACTCTTTGTCAGTTCAGCATCTTTAAAACTCATTTTCTCATTTTTTTGTAAGGTTTCGCCGATGAGATCATCGACAATGATGGGTGGATGAGGTAAATGAGGATACATCTTTAAATCAGGCTGATACGTTTTGATATACACATCGTTTTTATAGACTTTCACTTCATCTAAATTGGTGATGACAATAATATCATCTAATCGACCTGCGGGATGGTCGCCTAAATTCATTGTCGAGGTGACTTCTAATACAGGTTCTTTTTCTTGTTGAGCGCGGTACGCGAGCGACGCGATTTTTGGAATACGATACATATCAAGTACACCGTGATAACATATTTTATCCCCGCTACCAAATTCTTTATGTGTGTTGTAATCTGCAAACACCCAACCAATCGCTCCAGCAACACGGTTTTTCTTGTTATATGCATCATTTAAAACACGAAGATGTCTTTTTAAATGATTAACGCGATGAATTTCATCATCAAAACGTTTTGTGGGATACATGTGCCCATTAAACTCGGTCACTAAATAAGGGACATCACCTGCAATTTTTTCTTTTTTCTCTAAACCTTTATTTTGTCCTGTATGTGAGAAATCATTATACGTATACACATCTTCAAAGAAATGACTTTTCGCAAAATTTCTGACACCTCCACGTTGACGTGTCGGATCTAAAGCCATCGCATGTGCATTCATCTTTTGATAGAACGTATCATTATCTGGAGACTCATTAATTCTGACACCCCAAAGAATAATTGATGGATGATTACGATCTCTTTCAATCATGACATCCAGATTTTCTAAAGATGCTTTTTGCCACGCTTCATCACCGATATGTTGCCACCCAGGAATTTCTTCTAAGACTAAAAGACCAATCTCATCACAGCGATTAAGGAAATGAATAGACTGTGGATAATGTGAAGTTCTCACAATGTTACACCCTAAATCAAACTTAATTAAATCAGCATCTTCAATCTGTGCGTGTTTAGGCATCGCATATCCTACATAAGGATAACTTTGATGATGATTTAATCCCTGAAGTGTGACTCTTTGTTGATTTAAATAAAAACCATCTCTTTTAAATATAGCCTCGCGAAGACCAAATCGATGTTCAACTTGATCAATCTCAGAACCATGAGTATACGTTAGTTTCGTCGTGTAAAGATATGGATGATCGATATCCCACAAATTGATCTCTTCAATCTGAACTGGGAAAATAGTATGCTCCCCATGGACATCATTTTCTGCTGTAAAAACTAATTTTTGATCGCGATCAAAAATCTCAACTTTTAAATGTCCACCCTCAATGGATGTATTCGCATGAACTTTAAATTGAGGTTTCCCGTATTGCTCGATAAACACATTTGTGATATAGGCAACATCTGTGCAAATTAAGTTTACTTCACGGTATATACCACCATAACCTAGGTAGTCAACGACACCACCAAAGGGAGGTATATGCGATGCTTCATGTGTGTTTACAACAACCAAAACCTGAAGTGTTCGCACTTCAGATGCGTAGCTCGATAGATCCACTTCAAAAGGGATATAACCGCCTTCATGCGTCAACACATGATCTTGATTGACATAAACCTTCGCTTCATGTGCAACGCCTTCAAAACGCAAAATAACATGCTTTGAAATCATGTCTTCTTTGATATCAAGTTCTTTAACATAGGTGAATTGCCCCCATAAATCAGCTTCATTAAAATTGTTATAGGGAATATCCACAGGATTGTGTGGAATCATCACTTTTTCAAATGTTTTTAAATCGAAATGACTCACATGTTCTTCTTCAAATGTTTTAAAATACCAATCATTATTCATCGGATAACGTATTCTCATGATGATTCACCAACTTTCACTTTTTTAATTTCATATAACATGGATCCATAATCGCCAAGAATGCGTGTTTGATCATTGTAATAGGTGCCCATAAATTGCTGTTTTAACTTCATACCTTGTTTTAATATCTCACCGCTCACATGTTGATCAATAGACGCATTATCAAGCATTTTGTACTTTCCGATTGTTCTCATGACCCATCCATTGGTATTTAATTTAATGGGGAGTGCATGTGAAATGAGATGGCCAAAACGTTTAAGTGGAAGTCGCTGTTTAAAATTAGCCACATGATACATTGCATCTGCTTCAACATCAAGACATATAAGTTTGTCAAAACCCGGACTTGCTGATACCATTTTTTGAAACTGACCTAAAATAATTGTTTCCTCGTTAGAGACTTGCCACGTCAAATGATCATGATCTTTTTTCTCATGACGTCTAAAAGTGCCATATTGAAATAGTTTTCGATGTTCTTTGTAGTACGCAATTTGTCTTTTCATTTCTTCTTTTTCAACAGGTGAAACATAATCAAAATTAAGTTCATAACCTAAAACACCAAAACTAGCAACATTAAATCTCGTTTCAAGCGGTGTATCTCTTAACGTTTGTGCGTGCGGTGCTAAAGAGACGTGTGCACTAATCGTCGATAAGGGATAAAAATAACTTAATCCTTCTTGAATGCTTAACCTTTCAATCGGGTCTGTGTCATCGGATGCCCAAACTTGAGCACTAAATGTCAGCATGCCTAAATCGAAACGATTTCCCCCAGATGAACATGTTTCAATCAAAAGATTCGGATAACTTTTTTGAATATCTTTTAAAATGTCATAAAGTCCAAGGATGTAGGTATGGAAAAACATACCTTGATGCTCTAAAGATTTTGAATACATGTCTGTGATGTGTCTATTCATATCCCATTTGATGTAATCAATGGAAACTTCATCTAAAATGTGGTTTAGCGATTGTTTGATGTAATCCCTAACTTCTTCTTGACACAGATCTAAAACAAGTTGATTTCTTCCAAGAGATGGTTTTCTTCCCGGAACCATCACTGCATATTCGGGATGTTTCGTAAACAAATCGGACGTTGGACTTATCATTTCTGGTTCAAACCATAAACCAAATTTTAAACCTTGTTTCTTCATCCGGTTTGCAAGATATGATAGACCTTTAGGTAACTTTTTATGATTTACGTTATAATCACCAAGAGATGTTGTATCATCATTTCTTTTTCCAAACCAACCATCATCTAAGACAAAGAGTTCAATCCCTAAAGACTTAGCTTGTTTTGCAAGTTTAAGTAGTTTTCTCTGATTAAAATCAAAGTAAAAAGCTTCCCATGAATTTAAAACAACCGGTCTTTCTTGAAACTGAAATTGTTTTGGAATAACATGCTGATTGACAAAATCATGGAAGTGTTTTGATAACTGATTAAATCCTTGATTGGTATAAGATAAAACAGCTTCTGGTGTTTCAAATTGCTCACCTTGATTTAAAACCCATTCAAAACAATGTGGATTAATGCCTGTCATGATACGAAGCATATCATGATTTGACTTTTGAACGGCTTCATAGTGATTTCCACTGTAAATTAAATTTACACCGATACACATTCCGTAATCTTCATTGGTTTCTTTTTTAGCAATGATGATGCCAGGGTTATGTCTATTGGATGATGCACCTGTTGTAGAATCGACAACATAAGTACCATAACTGATATTTCGTTTATGTTTGTGAGCCTCTTTAATCCATCCACCATCAAAGGTGTATAAATCGTAATCTGAATCATCTAAATCTAACATTAAGCTCATTATTTTTCGAATAACAAGTGGTTGTTGATGCTTATTTTTTAAGATAGCTCTTCTTGAGATAATATTTGTTTCATAAAACACGGTATAAATCAAATCGAGTTCACACTCAGCGTGATGATCTACCATGGTTATGATTAAGGTTTCAACCTGATTCGTTTCAGCTTTAGCATAGGGAAGTGATTGACTTTCATAAACACCTTTAATAATCTTGTGGTGATCATAGATAAAATCAGTGACAAACGATTGATCTGGCATTTTAACTTCAAGTGGGGTGAGCCTAAAATCACCTTTACCAATGCCTGAGTATTCTAAAGGTATTAAGTCTAAAAAAGCTTGCGCGCCATCTTTCTCATAGATAATTTGAGAACCCGCGCCAGCGGTGATTTTTTGTTCAAGAACAGACATATCTTGATCGATGAGTTTATGACCTAGATATAAATGTTCTAACTGCCCAGTAGGAAGAACTCTACATATGTAATGCAAATCCTTTGTCTCAAGTTTAAAGAGGTTCTTATCATTTAGAATCATGAGCATTCTCCTTTATTAGTCTGCATTCATAGGGCTTTAGATATGTGTTTAAATTGTCATAATTTTTCATCATGATGTGTCCATCAACATGAAGTGGAAGCTTCAGTGTTTTTTTAGTCATGTTAATCATAGTAACAAAAGTGTCTTCTTTATCTTTTCTTCTAAACATAAAAAGACCACGTTTGGCATACATCACTTCAAAATCACCATATCTCAAACTGGCATATGTTTTTCTAAGTGAAATAAGATCTTTGTAGAAATGTAAAATCGAACTTTGATCACTTAGGGCTTGATTTACGTTGATCGTTTTTGTGTTGCTATTGACTTTAATCCATGGCATTCCTTCTGTAAAACCACCTTGATTCGTCCATTGCATGGGCGTTCTAGCGTGATCTCTTGAAGAAAGTTTAAGCATTCTTTGCTGAAACCAATTTGGAAAATGCAGTTTTTTAGCTAAATCAATGATGCGATGTGTTTCTACATCACGAAATTCTTCAAGTGATGTAAAATCGCCGTTTGTCATTCCAATTTCTTCACCCTGATAAATATAAGGTGTACCTTTTAGAGTTAGGTTTAATAAAGCTAGCATTTTTGCACTTTCTTTATGATACTTCTGATCATCACCAAAACGAGAAACAGAACGTTGTTGATCGTGATTTTCTAAGTAGTTTGCATTCCAGTAAACTTCTTTTTCCCACTTAACTAAGACCTTGATAAACTTCTTAGGTCTAAATTTGGTTCGAAACCATTTATTATTGATTTGATCTGTTTCCATGTGCTCAAACCCAAACACCATATCCAGTTCTTTATGTTCAGGTAAAATCAGATCGTTTGCTTGTTTGGTATTCACTAATACCGTTTCTCCAACTGTCATCGTATCATAGTGATCGAGCACAGTTTTTCTTAACGTTTTTAAGATATGATGCATTCCTTCTTGTGAGTGATAATGTTCTCTCCCCACTAAGATTAAACGTTTCTTTCCATCTTCTAATGAAGTTTTATAAATGATGTTAATCACATCACATCTGAAACCGTATATGCCTTTATTAAGCCAAAAGCGTATAATATCTTGAATTTCTTCTAAAACCTTAGGGTTATTCCAGTTTAGGTCTGGTTGTTTTTTGCTAAACAGATGAAGGTAATAAGAATCACCTATCTTATCCCATGCTTTACCACCAAAAAAACTGGTCCAATTATTGGGTTTATCTTGCCAGATATAATAATCTCTATAGGGACTCGATTTATCTTTACTAGCGATAAACCATGGATGTTCATCCGATGTATGGTTAATGACGAGATCCATGATAATCTTAAGTCCTCTTTGATTAGCTTCTTTAATTAACTGATCCATATCGTCCATCGTACCAAACTCTGGTTGGATTGCTTTATAATCGCTAATATCATATCCGTTATCGTCATTGGGAGATGCATAAACAGGTGATAGCCAGATGACATCAACACCCAAAGATTTCACATAATCCAATTTGGAAATGATACCTTTAAGATCACCTACACCATCCCCATTTGAATCCATAAAACTTCTGGGATATATTTGATAGACTACCTTATCTTTCCATGAAGGTTTAAATTCCATAGTCCCTCCTGTAAACGCTTTACTTTATCTTTTATTATATAATAAAATCGCTTCATTGAGACTAAGAAGAAAAAAAGTTACTCACCAAATGAGCAACTCTTAAAAATTCTTTAATTGATCGAGCACTTCTTTTAAAGGTAGCCCCACAATGGTGAAGAAATCACCTTTATAATGATCCACAAGTGCACCACCTTGACCCTGAATACCATAAGCACCAGCTTTATCCATAGGTTCACCCGTTTTAATATAGTTTAAAATCTCTAAATCGGATAGGTTTTTCATCCAAACTTCTGTTTCAGAAACAAACGTTTTTACCTTATCACCTTTAATAAGTGCGACAGCAGTATAGACGACATGGCGATCATCGGATAATAGTTTTAACATCCGGTAAGCATCATCCTCATCACGCGGTTTACCTAAGATTTGATTATCATAAACCACAATGGTATCTGCACCAATAATGGTATCATTAGGATACTTCTCAGCAACACTCAATGCCTTAAGTCTAGCAAGCTCTACGACAAGTTCATTAGGTTTATATTTATCATCGATAATTTCTTCAAGATGACTTGGAACGATAATAAAATCTAATCCTGCATCTTTTAATAGTTTGGCTCTTCTTGGGGAACTACTGGCTAAAATTAACATGTTCGCCCTCCTCTATTCTTAATGTATTATAGCATAGGATAAAGACATTTATTCAAAATTTTTACAATTTATAAGGTATAATAAACATATAGAAAGGGGCTATCTCATGAAATCAATTCAGAGCTTACTTAAAAACGATCTTAAGATTCCACAATCATCTCGGCTTGTTGTTTCAGTTAGTGGTGGTGTTGATTCAATGGTCTTGCTTCATATGCTCAAGCAAACATCCTATGAACTTGCAGTAGTCCATTTCAATCATTTAAAGCGAGATCAATCACTCATTGAAAAAGATTTAGTTGAAACTTACTGCAAGTCTTTTGATATACCATTTCATTATTATACGATTAAAGTCAAAAGCGGTAATTTTCATCATCAAGCTCATCTCTTAAGAGAACATTATTTAAATGAGGTTGCAAAAGTTTATCAAACGCGATACATTTTAACTGCTCATCATGCAGATGATCTCTTTGAGAATGTTTTAATCAAACTGACAAGGGGTTCTAATTTATTAGGTTATGCGGGTATGCAACAAGTAAATGAAACCGATAGTTTTTCCTATATTAAACCTTTGCTCTACCATTCTAAAAGAGAGATTCTAAACTATGCACATGAACAAAAAGTGCCCTTTTTAGATGATGAATCTAACGAAGAAAACGCTTATCTTAGAAATAGATACCGTCACTCTGTTGTTCCCATTATGAAACAAGAAAATGATCAACTACTTGAACAAATCAAACAATATCATCACCAAATATCTGATGCGTTTTTCTTTATGAGAGAGCAAACAAAACTCAATGTTAAAAATCAACGTCTTAATTTAAATCTATTTAGAACGTGGCATCCTGCACTTCAAGATGATGCGATTGCCTTCTTAATTGAGTCCTATGAATTAAACATTTCTTATGAGTTGATTCAAAAAATTAAGCGTATACTCCTTTCAAACAAACCGAATGTGATTTACCGTTTAAACAAAAATCATTGCTTTGTGAAGTCTTATCAAGATGCTTTTATAAAGCCCTTAACCGATAAAGATACCACACAAATTTTGATTCATGAAGGTGAAACCCGTATTGGAAATATGGCTATTTTCACATTATTAAGTAAAACAATTGCCAATACTGAAGAATTCACAAAATTGTGTTATAATAAACTAGCATTTCCATTGATCTTAAGACACCGCACCGAAGGTGATCAACTGGCTTATTCATATGGACATAAGAAACTAAAAAAACTTCTTATTGATGAAAAAGTACCAATGGATATCAGAGATAAACTTTGGGTTTTAACAGATCACGATGGGACTATTTTATGGGTTCAAAATCATTATTTGAACCAAACTTTAGGTCAGGAACTGACATTGTATTTTAAATTAAAAGAGGTAAGAAAACATGCATAAGGATATTGCAGAAATCTTAGTAACAGAACAAGAGATTCAAGACATTTGCACAAGCATGGGAAAAGAGATTGCAGCTGACTACAAGGATAAAAACTTAATCATTGTGGGTTTACTCAAAGGCTGTGTCCCATTTCTAGCAGATTTAACGCGCAAAATTGATCTCAAATTTGATATTGCTTATATGTCAGTATCAAGTTACCACGGAGGTATCGCTTCTTCGGGTGACGTAAAAATTAAAATGGATTTAGATATTTCAATTAAGGGACGTGATGTATTAATTGTAGAAGACATCGTCGATACAGCAAATACCATCGTCACCATTATGGAATTATTTAAACATCGTGGTGCATCTTCTGTGAAGATTGCAACACTGCTTGATAAACCTGAAGGACGCATTAAACCCTATGAACCTGAGTATGTAGGTCGTGTGATTCCTAAAGCGTTTGTTGTTGGTTATGGTCTTGACTACGATGAGATGTATCGCAATCTTCCGTATGTTGGCATCCTTAAACCTGAAGTATATAACACTAAATAAAGGGGTGTATTTATGAATCAAAGCCCAAATAACAAGAAAAAAGTAGATTACCGTAAAAAACCTGATTATTTGATCATGCTGTTCACGCTGGTCATTGTCATTGGTGTTTTCCTATTCTTAAGAGATGCACTTCAAGGTGAAGTCGCAACACTTAACGTGACTGAATTAACGCAAGCAGCAGATTTAGGTCACATTGAATCGCTTAAGTATACACCTGTTGGTGGCGATAACATTACCTTAGTTGAAATTCAAGGAACTTTCTATAAAGATAGTGCCTCTGCTTCCTTCTATGGAACCGTATCGTTTGAAGGAATCATGCCTTTAGAAAATGCACAGCAGATTATGCTCACCGTTGAATCTAAGGGTGGCGAAACCTTGATTGGCGTTCGCTCTGGTATCACCATTTGGACGGTTTTATTAAACCTTGTCCCTATGATTTTGGTTTTAGTCATTTTATTCATTATTTTTAGAAACGCGAATAGCCAAAATTCTAAAGCATTTGACTTTGCTAAAAACCGTGCACGTTTAAACCGTGAAAAATCAATCACATTTAAAGATGTGGCTGGTGTTGAAGAAGAAAAACAAGAACTTGAAGAACTCATCGATTTCTTGAAGAATCCCAAAAAATATGTTGATATGGGTGCGCGTATTCCTAAGGGTGTACTTTTAGTAGGTTCACCTGGTACAGGTAAAACGTTACTTGCAAGAGCTGTTGCAGGTGAAGCTAACGTTCCATTCTTTTCGATTTCAGGTTCTGACTTCGTTGAAATGTTTGTTGGTGTGGGTGCCTCACGCGTGCGTGATTTATTTAAGGTAGCCAAAGAAAACTCACCTTGTATTATCTTTATTGATGAAATCGATGCCGTTGGTCGTCAACGTGGTGCCGGTTTAGGTGGTGGACACGATGAACGTGAACAAACGTTAAACCAGCTCTTAGTTGAAATGGATGGTTTTACCACAAACATGGGTATCATCATTATTGCTGCTACGAACCGCCCCGATGTCTTAGACCCTGCACTTCTTCGTCCAGGACGCTTTGACCGTCAAATAACTATTACCTTACCTGACATTAGAGGTAGAGAAGCTATTTTAAAAGTTCATGCAAGAAATAAAAAATTAGATCCAAAAGTTAAACTCAGTGAGTTTGCATCACGCATTCCAGGTTTCTCAGGTGCTGATATTGAAAACCTACTTAATGAAGCAGCTTTACTTGCAGCACGTGATAACCGCACACTGATCTCTCAAATCGATATGGATGAAGCCATTGACCGCGTCATGATGGGACCCGCTAAAAAATCACGTAAATATTCACCTGAAGAAAAGAAAACAGTTGCATATCATGAAGCTGGACATGCTGTTATTGGAATCAAACTTGAAGATGCGAACGTTGTTCAAAAAGTAACAATCATTCCACGTGGACGTACGGGTGGCTACAACTTAATGGTGCCACTTGAAGAAAAATTCTTATCCACAAAGAGTTCACTCATTGCTCAAATCACTTCTTTCCTTGGTGGTCGTGTCGCTGAAGAACTTGTCTTTGACACCGTTACAACGGGAGCATACAATGACTTCCAAAACGCAACAGCCATTGCACGTGCGATGGTCACTGAATATGGTATGTCCGATTTAGGACCTGTCCAATATGAAAGTGCCGGTGGAAACGTGTTCCTAGGTAGAGATTACTTCAAAGAAAAGAACTTCTCTGACCAAGTCGCTCATGAAATCGATAAAGAAGTTAGACATATCATTACAACATGTTTCGAAAAAGCAAAAAAAATTATTACAGAAAACAGAGATTTACTTGACTTGATTGCACATTACCTCGTTGAAGTTGAAACATTAACGAAAGCTGATATTGATGAAATCGTGACAACAGGAAAACTTTCTTGGTATCAAGAAAAACAAGAAAACGACAATGCGGCTTGATAAATACTTAAAAGTCGCACGCATCATTAAGCGTCGCACGATTGCTAAAGAAGCTGCTGAAAAAGAAAAAGTTGAAATTAACGGTAAAACCGCAAAACCTTCAACTGCAGTTAAAGAAGGCGACTTACTCACCTTATATTTAGGTCTTAACATCATTAAAGTGAAGGTGACATCGCTCACGCTTAAAAAAGATGAGTTGATGTATGAGCTTTTATCCGAAGAAAAACGGCCATAACTTTTGTTTATGGCTTTTCTTATGATATAATATCTTGGATTAGGAGGTTTTTACTATGATTATAGATGATATTAATGAACAACAACTCGTGCGCAGACAAAAAGCGCAGGATTTAAGAAATCAAGGGGTAGACCCTTTTGGACAAAAATATGTCCGTACACACACAACCAAACAACTCATTGAAGCTTATGGTGCTTTTGATCACGATCAACTTGAAGAAAAGCATATTGAAGTATCTGTAGCAGGTCGTATTATGTTAAAGCGTGGCCAAGGTAAAGCTGGTTTTATGCACCTTCAAGACCGCGACGGCCAAATTCAAGTTTATGTTCGTATGGATGCCGTAGGCGAAGCGAGCTATGAACTTTTTAAAGCTGCTGATTTAGGTGACATCGTCGGTATTAAGGGTGTTATGTTTCGTACTAAAACGAACGAATTAACCATTAAAGCTGAAGTATACACCCATTTAACTAAAGCTTTAAGACCCTTACCTGATAAATTCCATGGTCTTCAAGATAAAGAGGAAGCAAGACGTCGTCGTTATGTGGATTTAATTGTGAATGAAGATGCAAGAAGAGTTGCAGTAACGCGTCCACGTATTATTCGTGCCATTCAAAACTTCTTCGATCAAAAAGGATTTATCGAAGTTGAAACTCCAGTTCTTCATAGTATTTTAGGTGGTGCAGCAGCAAGACCATTCGTTACACATCATAATGCACTTGATATGGACTTCTATTTAAGAATTGCAACTGAACTTCCTTTAAAGAGACTGATCGTAGGTGGCATGGAAGCCGTTTATGAAATTGGTAGACTTTTTAGAAATGAAGGTATGGATGCAAAACATAATCCAGAGTTTACAACCATTGAAGCTTATTTGGCGTATGCAGACATGGGTGATATGATGGATCTTGTTGAAGAAGCTTTATCAACAGTAGCTTATCAAACTACCGGTTCTTACGATATTACATACCAAGATACACTCATTCATATGGGTCGTCCTTGGAAACGTTGGCATATGGTTGATGCAGTTAAAGAAATGAGCGGCGTCGACTTTTGGAAACATATGACACTTGAAGAAGCGAAAGCTATTGCAAAAGAACACAATGTTCATGTTGAAAAGCATTTTGCTATCGGTCATATCATCGAAGCATTCTTTGAAGAATTTTGTGAAGATCAGATCATTCAACCTACATTTGTTTACGGACATCCGATTGAAATTTCACCACTTGCTAAAAAGAATGACCAAGATCCACGATTTACAGATCGTTTTGAACTATTCATTATGAGAGGTGAATATGCAAATGCGTTTAGTGAACTCAATGACCCCATTGATCAAAGAGAACGTTTTGAAAATCAGTTAAAAGAAAAAGAACTTGGAAATGATGAAGCAACCGAAATGGATATCGACTTCGTTGAATCCTTAGAATACGGTATGCCTCCTACAGGTGGTCTTGGTATTGGAATTGATAGACTTGTTATGCTATTAACGAACACACCAAACATTCGTGATGTCATCTTATTCCCACATTTAAAACATCGTTAATTTCTGTAATTTGAATTACTAAATTAAAATTATAAAGCTTAAATTCGAATGATTTCGAAATTAAGTTTTTTTTGTTCTACGTGATCATCATTTTTAAAAAGAAACCCCCGTATAAGATAAGCTCTCTACTTATCATCTACAGGGTGTCTCTTATTTATCTTAGCGTAAAACTTAAAAAATATTATCTAATGACCTTATCTTTTAATTCAATAAATTCAATCAGCTTTTGTCTATATGCTTTAGATGCAGTTGATTTCATGTCATACATACGTGCATCAGCAGTTTGAATGAGATCGTAAATATTTTGATCTCCTTTTTCATCAAAAGCAAAGCCAATGGAGACACTAATTGTCTTTTCAATGTCTTCATTCTCACAAACCATTTGAAGATCACTTATTTTTTGATTGATTTGATCAGCCTGTATACCGTAAACAAGAATGATAAATTCATCGCCACCAATGCGTGCAATATCTTTTTTAGGTATATCACTAAAAACCTTCTTGATCTGATGAGAAAGCGACTTTAAAAGAAAATCTCCTCTTTCGTGACCAAGATAATCATTATTTATTTTAAGTCCATTTAAATCAAGTGAAATGACACTTGTGAGTGATTTTGCTTGATAATGCTTAAGCTTATATTCGATATAGTTTCTGTTATTTAGACCTGTCATCATGTCGTAATTACTCAATTGGTTAAGTTCTCTTAATAAGCTATAGACTTGTGTTTCATCATAAAGCAAAATCATATGTCCTGAATCCTTCATTCCTTTAAGATAAAATTCTTTTTCTCTTAAATGATAATGATCTTTATCAGAATTCGAGTCCTCGAACGTTTTATAATCGCTATAAAGTACAACTTTATCGTCTAATCGAGAAACTATATCTTCAAAACGTTGACCAATAACTTCATCTAAAGATAATTGGTATTTCTCAATAATCAGTGGACTAATCTCAATAATTCTTTTTTCCGCATCCGTTAAAATATACATTTCCCTCATGTTTGAAAGTATTTCCCCACGTCCCGATGTACGAAGATTAAAGACCATATCTTTTCGATAGATCACATCATATAAGATGTAGGCTACAAAAACGAGTGAAATATAGGTTAAATTAATATTTATATCAAATACAAGTAACTGAATAGCGTTAAATAATATGACTGCACAAACACTGACTACCATCATTCTCGTCACTTCTTTATATTGTCTAATCCCTTTTCTTTTTGAAAGAAAAACAATGAGTAAGACAATTGCACACAAAGCAACAAGATAACTTAAGGCGAGATGATAGATGAAAAGTGGTCCATGATTTGACGTATATAAGTCATTAAATGATGATAACTGATTGTGGTTAAGATCTAGAAATAGTAATGTAGATGAATTGGATAAAGCAACGATTAAATCGAGAAGTACGAGTACGCCTAAGATCACTTTGAGTGGCTTTGGAAAAATCTTTTCAACGTATTCAAAGATCGTACAAAGCATGAGTGCAGCAAACAATAATTTCAGCGGATATCCCAACATACCTACATAATAGATTAAAACATGAGAACTCGCTACCCTTTCTAAAACAATGAGTATCGTCCAAAAAAAAGTTGCATATATCAAAATTTTTAGACATGCATACTTTTTATCATTCCGATTACGAAACATATTGATAACGGGGATGATGGATAGGAAAATAGTAATGATTAATACGATTTCAAAAAATGTTTGCATATTAGATACCTCGTGATTTCCTTTGTAGTGGATGCCATAAATAGATAAATATTGTTGTAAGTATGATTTGCTTAACTTTCTTGATGTGATTGAAACCAACATTTTAAGTAACATTGAGCAACATTATTTTTTACTTTTTTCAACGAATCATTTAAAGCTTTATCAATGCTAGAAATGATCTTGTTTAAGCTTTTCAACCTCAAGAGTTAATCGTAATCATCAGCTTAATCATACTATAACATTTCCTCATACTCTTTAAGTGTTAAGATATAAAAGTGTAATAATTATTAAGATATTATTAAGGATTATAAATCAGAATCATCTTCGTTACTTCTTGTTTCTTGTTTCGGTAATCTATACACAATACTAAGAAGATTTCAAAATGGGTGATGAGTCCATTTTTTACCTCAATAGATATGTGTTCAAATGGTGAAAAATAAACCAATATCCTCAATTATATCGTCACATTTAAACTTTTTTTATAATTTTTCCAATAAATCAACCCCTGAAAACAGTATGTTAAGTGAGGGGAGAGAAAGAGGTGTTATATATGAGAAAGACGATTTTTATTCTGACATCATTGATTATGCTACTTTTAATCGTTGCATGTACAGATGCAAATACACCTGATACATCCACAGATGTGTTGTTATCGGTTGAGATTAATCCAGCATTCGAAATCTTGGTTGGTTCGGATGATAAAGTAAAATCCTATCAACTTAAAAATGAAGATGCTGAAATACTTGCTGCTGGATTAGACCTTGTTGGAATGAATTATGAAGATGCCCTTAAATTGATGTTAAATCAAGCCATTGATACTGGGTATATTGATGTTGAACGTAGTGATCAAGCTGTTGCACTTATGGCAGCAAACGGTGATGCTGACAAAGAAAATCAGTTCAGAGAAACCGTCCAAACTAAATTGCAAACATTCTTCCAAGAAAATGCAATTGGTGCTGTTGTCCTAAATCACGGAGAACTTGATGAAGAAGTTATTTCATTTTCTGAAGAACATGAGATCAGTATTGGACTTGCTAAGTTAACCCTTGCTTACTTAGAAGCTAACCTTGATGTCACTTTAGAAGATGCACTTGCTTTATCACCTAATGATCTTGCTACAGCTATTAGAACCTACCATCAAGCTGAAGTGAGTGAGTTTAAAGCTCAAAGAGAACAAGAAGCCTTAGAGGTTAAAAATGAGCTCAAATCAATGGTTCAAGAACGTGTGCAAGCGCACAAAGATGCAGTTTTATCTGGAACAAAGACACAACCTGATTTAACTGGTGTCGCAGAAACCTATCAAAATCAATATCAAACAATGAAAGCAGCATATGAAGAAAGAAACTTGCAACGTAAAAATCAAGCAAAAGCTAAACTTTCTTTAAATGTTCCACGTATGGTATCACTTGATATTAATCCACAAGTTGACTTTGTTATTGATGCGAACGGTTTAGTTTACAGCGTAATGTTCAAAAATGAAGATGCTGAAATCGTTGGTGCAGGATTAGATCTCGTTGGATTAACTTATCAACAAGCTTTCCAACACTACGTAGATGCAGCCGTTGATACGGGTTATATTTCAGTAACACGCGCTGATAATGCAGTTGCATTAATGACTGGTTCACTTGATGCTGAACTTGATGAAACATTCCAAAACCAAATTAAAACGATGTTACAAACCTACTTCCAAGAAAATGCTTTAGGTGCTGTTGTCTTAAGTAAAGCAGATGTTGATGAAACCTTACAAAACGTGATGGATACGTATGATATTTCAGCGGGTTATGCGAAATTAGCACTTGCCTATCAAGAACTTTATCCTGAAATGGTACTTGATGATATTGTTTTACTCGAACCAAGTGATCTCATTGATGATATTGCTGCTCTTCAAGTAAGTGCCTATGCACAGTATAAGTCAGAAAAAGAAGCCAATGCACTAATGATTAAAAATGAAATGAAAATTGCTATGCAAGCAGAAGTTCAAGCACATAAAGATGCTGTTACCGCTGGAACAAAAACACAACCGGATTTAACAGGCGTTGAAGAAGCATATCTTTTACAGTATCAAACAAAGATTCAAGAATTTACTGATGCAAACACAGCACGTAAAGATGCTGCAAAAGATAAAGTTCAACAAGGACAAGGCCAAGTCTTATTTGTTGACATCAACCCATCTGTTGAAATGGTTATCGATCCAAATGGTTTTGTTACAAGCGTGAAGTTCAAGAATGAAGATGCTGAAATCGTTGGTGCAGGTTTGATGCTTGTCGGTGCACATTATGAAGATGCCTTAAATCAATATTTACAAGCTGCTATTCAAACAGGTTATATCGATGTCGAACGTAACGATAATGCAGTTTGTGTTCAAACAGCACATATGAATGAAGCTACTGAAACAGCTTTTCAAGCTCAAGTAGAAACGAAACTTCAGACTTTCTTCCAAGAAAACGCGATTGGTGCAGTAGTGCTCAAACATGGTGAAATTGATGAAGAAGTCATGAATCTTGTTGATACATACGATCTAAGTGTAGGACATGCTAAACTTATTTTGGGTTATTTAGAAGCTAATCCTGAAGTTACTTTAGAAGAAGCGCTACTTCTTCCCATCGAACAACTTGTATTAAATACGATTCATGCACATGAAGCTTATATGAATGCTTACAAAGGCGAAAAAGAAACTTCATCTCAAGCAATTAAAGATGAAATGACTCAAATGATGATGAGTAAAGTAAAAGCTCACGAACAAGCAGTTCAAAATGGCACAAAAGAAGCCCCAGATACAACGGGTGTAAGAGAAGCTTATTTAGCAAACTATGAACTTATGCATCAAGGTTATGTGACGCGTAATCAAGAAAGAAAGGAAACCGCTAAACAACAAGCAGGACAAAATCAACCTGCATAAGGTATTTTAAAGTAAAAGGTCTAGTTCGCACTAGACCTTTTTTGTATACAATGAATTAACTTTTTGCCATTTCTTCATCATCGAAATAACCTTCACCTGGTTGATCAACTGGATCATAGGTGTCTAAGTCATTTGGGAATGTGGGTAAGTCAACACCGAAATCAATGACAGTTGTCATATTGATATCGATATTACCATCTACTGATTTAAACACGAGTTTTTCTGCTACTTTGGTGATTCTATTTCCTGTAATAGAAATCACGTAAGTAAAACTGAGTTCGTCAACCATATTATTAATCTCAGTTTCAGCTTCTGTAATGATTTCATCGATTTGAGCTTGCGTCATCGTTTCGCCCATCGCTTCAGCATAGGCAACAATCATATCTTCCATAGAATCTAAAACAATTTGTTTAGTTACTGTGAATACGATAGAGTAAGTGGTACCATCTTGATACACCTTGAGTGATGGAATAGCTTCCATGAGTTCATCAAAATCACCTGCTTCAATCATATCGATGTATTCTTGAGGAGTGGTGGTATCGATTTGTGTTTCAGGATCGACTTCTGACATCGCTTCATCCCACATCGTTTGTGTAACTTCTGTGTTTAACTTTTGTTTGAAACTTACTTCTTCTAATGCGTCGCCATTTTCAGCATATTCGCCATCGACCATCATATAAAGATAGCCCTCAACAAAGTAAATACCTGCGGAACCTTTCATCGCGTTAGCTGATGAATCTTCATACCATTCAGAAGAATATTCACTCACTTGATTAAAATCAATTGTTCCTTCGCCATGCAGTCTAACATCGCCAATAACTTCACTCATAAGTGCATAAATAGATGCATCAATCGTTAGCTTAAAATCGTCAAGTGAAGAATACGTTGTATCTTCAGGATCACTTTCTTCTTTTACAAAGATATGTCCTTTCGTTGTAATGCGAACCGATTCTGAATCAACAGATGTGTAATCAATGCTTTCAAAAAGGGTTACCATTTCTTGAGCAGAAAGCTCAACTACGTTGTCTTCATCAAATTCAGGAAAACCAACTGCTTCATCCCCACATGCAGCAAGTCCAAAACCTAAAAGTAAAATCGTGAGAAGTAAAAATATCTTTCTCATATAAAATCACCTCTTTCTTGAACTCATTATAATGCTTGAACTAACAAAAGTAAACGATTTGGCTTTCGATGGACAAAATAAATGCTTTTCGCATATAATAAATGTATGGTGAAAAACTTATGATCGTATTAAATCATCTCAAAAAAGAATATCCGATGGATGGTTATGTCGTCAGTGCATTAACTGACGTTTCTTTATCTTTACCCCAAAAAGGGTTTGTGGGTATCGTCGGACCTTCCGGTTGTGGGAAAACAACACTCTTAAATATCTTGGGTGGATTAGATCATCAAACTGAGGGTTTGGTTATGATTGACGAAGTGAACACATCCGATTTTAATGATTCTATGTGGAATAGTTATCGAAATCAATCCGTCGGATTTGTGTTTCAAAGTTTCTATTTAATCCCTCATTTAACGCTTCTAGAAAATGTCATGTTGCCCATTAAATTTGCCGGAAAATCCTTTGATGAACAAGTTGAACGAGCAACGAAAGTATTAAACCGTGTTGGTTTGAGTGATAAATTATTTGCTAAACCTAACCAGTGTTCTGGTGGACAACAGCAGCGTGCAGCGATCGCTAGAGCATTAGTTTTAGAACCTAAAATCATTTTGGCTGACGAACCCACTGGTTCACTCGATCACGAGTCTTCAATAAGTATTATGGAGATCTTAAAAGAGGCTAGTCAAGAACGCCTTGTTTTAATGGTTACCCATAACGAAAAACTTGCAGAAAATTACTTCAATCGAATCATTAGAATGGATCAAGGAAAGATTGTTGATGATGTTAATAAATCTGGACATGATGATGAAATCGAATCCATAGCAACGCCTATTTACGCATCAAAGATGTCATTTTTGACATCGTTTAAACTCTCATACTTAAATTTAAAAAAGCGATTTTATCGTACGCTTTTGATCATATTAGCTGCAAGTATCGGTATGATGGGTATCACTTTAGTACTTGCTGTAGCATCCGGTTTTGATCAATTTATCGAACTACGTAAAACCGAAACGCTGAATGCTTTTCCGATACGTGTTGAAAAAATCAGCGTTGTCATACCTTTCTTCGATGAAAAATATAAGCCATCATTACCCGCTTTTTCTGATGATGAGATTGTTTATCCGAGAAATATTCAATATGAGTTTCAAACAGTAAACACATTGACGCCTGCATACTTTGCTCATGTTCAAGGTCTTGATCAAAATCTATACACCCATATCCACTATGATTATGGGATTAATTCATCTTTTGGCGTAAAAAATGGAAACAATTATGTTAACCCTGAAGATGCGATCAATGAGCTAGATATTAATAAAGCCTACTTAGCAGAAAATTTTGATCTTTTATATGGTGAACTTCCTGATGATCAACAAATGGAAGCTGTATTTATCGTTGACCGCTATAACCGATTATCTAAAGATATTGCTCAATATTTAGGTTTTTCTGGGAATGAGCCAATTACTTTTGACGATTTAACTTCAATCAACCTCAAATGGTTACCCAATAATCTGGTTTACACCCTCAGTGGTACCAACTATATTGAAAGACCACTTGAAAACATCTACGATAGCGAAGATGCCCATGAAATATCTATTGTTGGTGTTGTTCGCATCAAAGAGAAATTCAATCTTGATTATTTAAGATCTGGTTTATATTACACATCATTTGTCGGTGAAACCATGCGTAGTGATGCCGCACTCTCTGACATCGTTTTAGCTCAAAAGAATTCAAACACATCTGTTTTAGATGGTTCTTCTCTCACACAAACACAAAAAGAATCTCTATTAAGAGACCTAGGTCATTCAACCTATCCGGTTGGATATACGATTTACTCTTCAACATTTGATGATAAAGATGCGATTATGCGCTACTTAAGAAGTTACAATGATCAGGTATCCATCAATGATGCCATTGAACCCTTAGATATTGCAGGTATCGGTTTATCAACGATGAGGGTTGCCATCGACTCGACAACCACCGTTCTTCTTGTTTTTTCTGGAATATCCTTACTCATTTCAAACATTATGATCTCCATCATGACTTATACATCCGTCATTGAAAGAACAAAAGAGATTGGGATATTACGAGCTATTGGTGCACGTAAACACGATGTGGGAAACATCTTCTATGCTGAGACCTTACTCATTGGACTCGCTTCTGGAATTGTGGGTGTGGTTTTAAGTTACTTACTGATGCCTTTATTTAATATCATTTTAAATGACATCACTTCGATTCCATCACTTACACGACTTCACCCTCTCATTGGTCTAGGACTTATTTTGATGAGTATGATTTTAACAAGTCTTGCAGGTATCATACCTGCAAAAATCGCATCCAATAAAGATCCGATTTTATGCCTTAGAAATGAGTAGCCCCATGTATATTGTTACAGGTGCAACCGGCCATATCGGTAATAATATTGTAAGATACCTACTTTCTAAGGGGTTAAAAGTTAAAGTGCTTATCAGAAAGATGGACGTATCTTTAGATGGACTTGATCTTGACATAGCGATCAGTCAAACCTTTGATCATGCTTTTTTGGATCGTGAAATCAAGGAATCAGATATGATTATCCACTGCGCAGCCTATATTGATTTAATGAATAAGTCTTTGGTCACATCCTATCGAACCAACGTTCAGCTTACCAAAAGAATTGTAGATATCGCCATTGAGAAAAAGAATCGTTTTGTATATTTATCAAGTGTTGATGTGATTCCAAAAACCAAAAGAGGACTCATCAAAGAACCTTTATCTTTAGATATAAAGAAATCTAAGTCCTACTATAAAACGACAAAATCGATCGCAACCTCCTATGTTTATCAAGCACTTCATCGCGGCTTAAATGGGATTATTTTATATCCGGCAGCTGTTGTAGGAATTCATGATTATAAGCCCAGCGCAGCTGGGCGTGAAATATTAAATGTTATGCGTCATAAGATTGTTTTTTCAATTCATGGAGGCTATAATTTTATTGACGTCATGGATGTCGCAAAAGCATGTTATCAAGCAACACTTAAACCTATTAACGATCACATCATCTTATCAGGCCATGAAATCACCATTAAAAAACTCTACACATCTATTGAAGAGATCACCCAAACAAAGAAAATCATTATTCCGTTGCCCCTTTTTATTGTTAGACTTGTAATTCTATTTTCAAGAACTTATTCTCAGATGATGATTTCAACCATACAGGAAAATTATCACTATGACAATCAAGAAATGAAAGATGTCTTAGGGATTACCCCAACACCTCTTAAACAAACATTAACAAACACGATCTCGTGGCTAGATATAAACTATAAAAGATAAAAAAAGCATCCAGTTGGATGCTTTTCGTTTATAAAATGCCTAATTCATCTGCGATTTCTAGGAAGATATCATCAATCGGATAATATTCAACATTGAGTTTATTGAAAATCTCATAACTCATGTTATCTAAATGATGAAACATCTCATGAGGAATCATTTCTTTCTTTTCAAGCTTTTCTAGAACCACTTTTTCAAACTCAACTAAACGGTCCATATCTTTTTGTTCAAAATTTTCAACACCTAAAAGTTCATTTTGAAAATCGATTGCTGATAACAACAAATTGACATCTTTCGCACGTTTTTCTAAGTCTTGAACATTGTTTTGGTAGGCTTTTTTAAGTAACGAAACAATTTCTTCAATTTGATCAAACAGATAATAAAATCCAGTTTCAAAGATATGATCTTCGTCTTCCGTGTAGGAACTATCATCAATGAGTTTATCATAAAGATAATCTGTGACGTCAATGACATGTTTAAAACGAAGTATTAAATCGGAATTGGTTTCCACTAAATACTTGAGAAGTTCGTAATTCTCGATCTTCCAATTGGCATACTCGTGATAAACTTTTTCATCACGCATTAAAATCACCTACTTTATGCTTTATTGACTGAACCGAACATTTCTAATTTGTCTTTAATAACTTTCTTCATTGCTTCATAGCCTGGAGCTAAAAGCTTTCTTGGGTCAAAACCTTTACTTTCAAGGTCTTTTCCAGCTTCAATGTATTTACGTGTTGCATCTGCAAACGCTAATTGAAGTTCAGTGTTCACATTAATCTTAGAAACGCCCATAGAAATGGCTCTCTTCACTTGGTCAGCAGGAATACCTGTACCACCATGAAGAACTAGAGGAACACCTTTTGTTACTTTCGCAACGTTTTCTAATACGTCAAATCTTAAACCTGGCCAGTTTGCTGGGTATTTACCATGAATGTTACCAATACCTGCTGCAAACATGTCAACGCCTGTTGCTGCAATGATTTCGCATTCTTTTGGATCTGCGACTTCACCCATACCAACAACACCGTCTTCTTCACCACCAATTGAACCTACTTCAGCTTCAACAGAAACACCTTTTGCATGACAAGCTGCAACGATTTCTTTTGTTTTAGCTAAGTTTTCTTCAAATGGATAATGAGATCCATCAAACATAATTGATGTGAAACCTGCTTCTAGTGCTTTATATGCACCTTCATAAGTACCATGATCTAGATGTACTGCAACTGGAACTGATACATTATAGAACTTATCGAGTTCTCTAACGATTGCCATAACGGTTCTATAACCGCCCATGTATTTTGCTGCGCCTTCAGAAACACCTAAGATGACTGGAGACTTTAATTCTTCTACAGTTGTTAAAACTGCTTTTGTCCACTCTAAATTGTTGATGTTAATTTGAGCAACCCCGTAACCTTCTTTACGGGCTTTTAATAACATTTCTTTTGCTGATACGACTGCCATATTTTATTTCCTCCTTGGAATTTGTCACACTCTATTATATTACAAAGCCTTCCATTTATCAATGAAATTGGGTATTGTAATCGCTCACATGACCTAAGATTTTTTGTAGTTTACAGTTGCTTCGATGAAGTCTCTAAAAAGAGGGTGTGGTCGAAGCGGACGTGATAAGAACTCTGGATGAAATTGAACAGCAACAAACCAAGGATGGTCTTCAAGTTCAATCATCTCAACGAGTTGATACTCACTATTGAATCCAGAAATAATCATTTTGGATTCTTCAAATTGTTCTAAATATTGATTATTAAATTCGTAACGATGACGATGTCTTTCCTTAATTAAGGTTGACTGATAGGCTTGATAAGCTTTCGTTCCTTTTTTGATTTCACAATCGTATAAACCTAAGCGTAGTGTACCACCTAAATCTTCATCTGAAACCCTTCCGCGTTGTAGTGAAATGACTGGGTTTGGTGTGTTTGGATCGATTTCAGTGGAATTTGCACCTTCAATGTGAAGTACGTTTTGTGCATACTCAATCACAGAAAGCTGCATGCCATAACATAAACCTAAGAATGGGACGTTATGTGTTCTTGCATAGGTGATTGCCGCAAGTTTACCTTCGGTAGCGCGTGCACCAAAACCTCCTGGTACTAAAATGCCTTGACAATCTTTAACCGTCTCTTCAATGTTCGTTACATCCACTTCTTCGGCATTAATCCATTTGATGTTGATCTTTTGTTTGTGGTGGTATCCCGCATGCTTAAGTGATTCTGAAACCGATAGATAAGCATCATGCAGTTGAACATATTTTCCAACGAGTGCGATATTGATTTCACCTTCCAAATGCTTAATCCGGTAAATTAAATCTTCCCATGGTTTTACGTTTGCCTGAGGTAATGTATAACCAAAATGCTTTAAAATCCAATCATCGACGTGTTGTTTGGAAAGATTTACAATCACTTCATAAAGTACTTCAACGTCAATGGATTCGAAAACTGCATCTTTTGCAACGTCACAGAAAAGAGCAATCTTTTCTTTTTGTTCTTGCGTAATCTGCATTTCAGAACGAAGCATGATGATATCCGGATGAATCCCTAAACTCATCAGTTCTTTCACTGAATGTTGTGTCGGTTTTGTTTTAATCTCATTAGCCGCTTTTAAATAAGGTACTAACGTGTTGTGGATATAAAGCGTATTGCTATATCCAAAATCACGGCGAGCTTGTCTAATCGCTTCTAAGAAGGGTAAAGACTCAATATCCCCAACGGTACCACCAATTTCTGTGATCACAACATCGGGTTGTGTATGTTTTGCAACATCGATTAATTTCTTTTTAATTTGATCTGTGATGTGTGGAATCACTTGAACGGTGGCACCTAAATAATCACCACGACGTTCTCTTTTTAAAACGGTTTGATAAATTTTACCCGTTGTAATACTGGAGTGTCTATTCAAATTTTCATCAATAAAACGCTCGTAATGTCCTAAATCCAAATCGGTTTCAGCACCGTCTTCGGTGACAAAAACTTCCCCGTGCTGATAAGGGCTCATCGTACCTGGATCAACGTTGATGTATGGATCAAACTTTTGCATAAAGACTTTTAGTCCTCTACTTTTCAGAAGTTGACCGATTGCTGAAGCAGTAATCCCTTTTCCTAAACTTGAGACAACCCCTCCGGTCACAAAGATGTATTTTGCCATGATATCCTCCTTGATTTTTAAATAAAAAAATCCCCTAATGTTTTAGGAGACTTTATGGTGTGCCCTTATCTATTATATCAAAAGAAGTGATAAAGGCAATCTTTATTTTTGTTAAATATAAGGAAAATGTCAGAGATTCTTCACAAATGAATGATCTTGCTCTTGATTAAATCCCATACGCTTTAAATAGTCTTGATGTTTTTCGCTTCCTGGTTTAGAGGTAAGTTTTTTGATTCCTTGATCTTTAAAGTATGAGGTTTGTTCTTGATATAGAAATTGCCCCATTTTAAAATCGCGATACATCGGAGTCACATAATCAACTAATATATCTAATGTGTCTTCATGTCTTTTACCAACTAAAACACCTGCAGGCACTGTATTTCTAAGCATAAAAACTTTGATGAGTGAAGGGTTATCTAACTCTTCTTCAAATGCCATAAAAGCCTTCATGTCTTTTTCATAGTTTTCAACAAATAAATTAAAATAAGTTAAATCAGAAACTGCCATTAACTTAAAGTAATCTTTCTTTGTATACATTTGATACAAATAATACCCATTAATGATGACAATCCCTAAGTTCATGAGTGCGACAGGAAGTGCACTAATTAAAAAACCATAGACAGCAAAAACTAATGAACCAATCAAATTAATCCATCTGAGTCTTTTCACTGAACTCATTAAAAGTGAAACTAAAACAATGAGTGATGCTACATAGCCTAGCCATTCTTGCCAACCTGGCATAAAATCATTCCTTTCTTGGGAGAAAAAAGGGTATACCTGGTGTATACCCATTCTCAAAAGTTACTCGTCGTACATATCTTCAAAATCGTCCATGATGTCGTTGTACTCATCTTCATCGTAGTCATCGTCATCAAATTCGATTTCGGGTTCATCAAGGTCTTCATCATCGGTTGACTTAACAGGTAATTCAACATCAATGTATGCTTTTTCTTCCTTGATTTCTTCGTCTAGATCTTCTGCAACTTCATCTTCATCTTCGTCTTCTTCAGCTTCAACTTCCGCTTCTTCCTCTTCAAGTACGAATTCAGTGAAATCAAGATCTTCTTCGGTATCTTCTTCGATATCTTCTGCATGAACAAAGGCGTAGCCGTCTTTATCCCACAATTCTAGATTTCTTTCTTTCAAATCCCATTGATCATCACCACAATACACGAACTTAGCACTTTGTGTAATATCCATGTAAAGTTGTGTTAAGCGGTCAATGTCATCAAGTGGAATTTGTTTTGCTTCAGCAACGCTTCTCATGATGTCTTGAATGGGTAGTGGTTTTCCTGATTCCTTTAGTAAAACCTCTGCAACATCAAGCATTGCTAATGTTTTTAATTTATCGCTCATCTGTGCCTCCTAAAACCGTATCTATTGTATACTAATCGTTTTGTTTTTGCAAGCCTTACTGATTTAATCGTGTAATGAAGAAAACGATGGCCAAGATTACGGCAAGAACAATGAACAATTTAAGCATTTTCTTCACGAAGCCAATCGTACCAAAAACGAGAATAAAACCAACAAAGACGATACCTACTAACTTAATGAGTTCAGGTAGTGGTGAAACAAATTCATTGTATAAACCAATGAGTCTGTTGTCAATATCAAGCAATCCCGATAGCCAATCATTAAAATTGCCATAAATCAGTTCAAAAAAGTTTTTAATGGTTTCAAACATGTTTTTACCTCCTAATATTTCTGTCTATTTTCGACAGCCTTACTTAAGGTGAGCTCATCGGCATATTTTAGATCGGTACCGACAGGTAGACCATAAGCGAGTCTTGTAATCACACAATCTTCTTCCTGGAAAAGAGCTTTTAAATATTTTGCAGTCATTTCACCTTCAACGGTTGAGTTGGTTGCAATAATCATTTCTTTGATTGAAGACATTCTTTTCGCGAGTGTATCTATATGTAGGTCTTTATCTGTGATACCTCTTGAAAAATCAATTAAACCACCAAGTACATGATAAACCCCATGATAGGTTTTCATTTTTTCAATTTGAAAGACATCTTTTGCATCTGAGACCACCATCAACATCTCATGATCTCTTGATTGATCTTGACAGATGTGACAGACTGGTTGATCAGTAATCATGTGGCATATGGGACAATATGAAATCTCTTGTTTCAAACGTTTTAAGTGATCTGAAAATTGGAGAAGATCATCATTTTCCCAGTGAGTAATCACATGAAGTGCTAACCTCTCAGCTGTTTTTTCGCCGATACCCGGAAGCTTTCGAAAATCTTCAATGATTTTCTGAATAATGGATGGATACATTAAAATCCAAACCCACCCATGCCACCGGTAAATTGACCCATGGTTTCTTCTTGTTCTTTTTCAATTTGCTTTAATGCATCATTGGTTGCAAGTAAAATAGCATCTTGTAAAAGTTCGACTTCTTCAAGAAGTTCAGGATTAATTTGTACATCAATGACTTGACGTGTTCCTTGCATAATGACAACAACACCTGAAGCTTTACCGAAAAATTCTTTTCGTTCAAGTGCTTCTTGTGCTTCCATCATTTGTTTTTGCATTTTTTTAAGTTTATTTAACATATTTGGATTCATAGTCTTACTCCTTTATGTGTGCTTTATCGCCAAAATATTCTTTGGCTAGACTAATGATTTCAGGTACTTTATTGTCTTCTGAAATCTCTTCAAGGTATAGTTTTAAATCATGTGGTGGTAATTTAGGTTTCTTCTGTCCTTTTTTCCAAAGATCCAGATAGACCTCTTTAATGACCAACCAATCTGTTTTTAAAATGGCAATGATATCATCAACTAAATGGTTTTTATTATTAAAGATGTCTAATGCTAATTTTTTAGTCTCCGGATCTAAAATACGTTTGCATAGATTTAGATCATCATAGACTAAAAGCATCGTGTCTGATACGGCTTCTAAATCACCTTGAGATAAAAGATAGGCTACCATCTTTAAATGGGCTTTTGGATAATCTTTTAAATGGGACCATCCTGATTGTAATAACGTCTTTTTATCTTTATCCGCATTATTTAAAACATTTTCAACCTGTTTAATCGTAACAAGTGGTTTAAGCTGTTTAGGATTTGAAACAACTTGTTTAGGTTGCATTTTAATCTGTTCTTTAAGTTCTTGTACATCATTTTTTAAACCTTGGATCACACCATCATAATCGATTGTCTTAAGTTGTTGATGCTCCATCATTTTGATGAGTGCGAGTTCAACATAAGCACGTTTTTGATGTGTGGTCTTCATGTCTTGTTGCAATTGATTTAAAATCTCAAGATAGAAATAAACTTTGTCGGTTGAAAATACAGATAGAAGTTCGCTGTATTTCGCATGTTCGATTTTGGTCGTTTTTTCGATTAAGATATCTCTTAACGCTAAGATTAAATCATTGACGATACGTGTAATTTCCTTACCTTCAGCAAGTAAATCTTTAAGTACGTTCATTGCTAAAGGAATTTCTTTATTTGATATTGCTAAAAGCATTTTAATTAATGATTTTTTAGCAACACTACCTGAGACTTGATGTACATCATCTTCAGTAATTGTTTCACCTGCAAATGAAATCGCTTGGTCTAATAAAGAAATCGCATCTCTTAATCCACCTTCAGCATTTTCTGCAACTGCATAAATCGCATCAGGTGCGATATTGATTTTTTCAGCATCTGCAATCTGTTTTAATTTGATGACGATATCTGATGTTTCAATATTTTTAAAATCGAAACGTTGACAGCGTGATAAAATCGTTGCTGGTATTTTATGTACTTCTGTGGTTGCTAAAATGAAGATGACATGTTTGGGTGGTTCTTCGAGTGTTTTTAGTAGTGCATTAAATGCCCCCGGTGTTAACATGTGGACTTCATCGATAATATAGACTTTATATCTACCAACAGAAGGCATGTATTTGACTTTATCTCTTAAATCTCTAATTTCATCAACACCATTGTTGGATGCAGCATCAATTTCAATGACATCTGGAATCGATCCTGAATCAATGCCTTTACAAATATCACATTCGTTACATGGATCATTGTTAGGTTGATGAGCACAGTTTACGGCTTTGGCAAAGATTTTAGCAATACTGGTTTTCCCAGTACCTCTTGGACCCGAAAAAAGATAGGCATGTGCAATCTTGTCGTGTAACAAAGCATTTTGAAGTGTTTTAATGATTACCTTTTGACCTGAAACTTCGCTAAAAGCTCTTGGACGATAGGCGCGATACAGTGCGACATAGGCCATAAAATACCCTCTCTTTCTTCTAGATTATTATAACATAATAAGAACTAGATGATTCATCACATTTTTTTGGTTTTATTTACCCAGGCAAAATTTTGAAAAAAGTTCATCAAGTAAACCTTCAGCATAATTTTCACCTAGAATTTCGCCTAGAGCTTGCCAGCTTTGTGTAAGGTCAATTGCATAAACATCAACAGGCATATCTAATGCGATGGATCGCATGACATTTTGAAGTGATGCTCTCGCTTCTTTAACCTTCATGATATGTCTCATGTTGGATAAATAATTTAAATCTCTTGAATTTAAGTCTTCAAGTTCTAGTTTCTTTAAAATCGCTTTTTCTAAATCTTTTAATCCATATTTTGTGAGTGTCGAAATGGGAATAACTTCTTCCATCGATAAAGCTTTTGGAAGATCTGCTTTGTTAGCAATAATGATTCTTCGTTTATCTTTTGTCATCTCAAGCAATTCTTTATCTTCTTTAGTTAAAGCTTTACTTTGATCTAAGACAAGTAAGACAAGTTCAGCTTCATGAAGTGCCTTCTTTGAGCGATCAACGCCTATTCTTTCAACAATATCGATCGTCTCTCTAATCCCTGCGGTATCGATTAGTTTAAGCGTAATTCCACCAATATTAATGTAGGCTTCAATGGTATCTCTGGTTGTTCCTTCGATGTCTGTAACAATCGCTTTTTCTTCATTTAAAAGCGCATTTAAAAGACTGGATTTACCGACGTTTGGTTTCCCAATAATTGCAGTTTTTACGCCATCTCTAATAAGTTGATTTTTATATGATTCATCAAGCACGTGATCAATTTCTTTAATAAGTTCTTCGGTTTTTGGACCGATGATTTCTTTACTCATCACAATCGCATCATCATATTCCGGATAGTCAATATTGACTTCTATTTGAGCAATAATCGTTAATAGTTTAGAGCGAAGCGAACGAATTAAATTTGAGGTTTCTTTATTAACCCCAAGCGTTGCAAGTTTCATCGCTTGTTCACTTTTCGCATGAATTAAATCCATGATGGATTCTGCTTGAACGAGGTCAATACGACCATTTAAATATGCACGTTCGCTGAATTCACCTGGTTCAGCTAGTCTTATATCTTGAGATAAAATGCGTTCCAAAACTTTTTGCGTGATTAAAATACCACCATGTGTTGAAACTTCAACGACATCTTCAGCAGTAAATGTTTTTGGCTTTCGCATGACAGCAACCATCACTTCATCTAGTAGTGATCCATCTTCATTCATGATGTGTCCATAATGAAGGGTATGTGATTTCACTTTGGTAAGATCACGTCCCTTAAAAATTTTATTCACTTCTTGGATTGCTTTTTCACCACTTACGCGGATCACAGAAATTCCTGCAGTACCAAATGCTGTCGATATGGCAGCAATCGTTTCAAAATTCATAGTCACTCCTCAACGGATTTAGATGGACTCCGTTTATCTCTGGGTACAAGAGGGTTAAATCCTCTTTTTAAATCTCTCATTAAAATGAAAATAATAATAAATACACCTAGGATTGAACCAATTAAGACATATCCACTACCTAAAATGAGCCCTGTCATTGCAGTAAACCAAATGGTTGCTGCTGTAGTAATTCCACGAATGACTTGTTGCTGGTCTTTTAGAATGACTCCAGCCCCAATAAAACCTATCCCTGTGACAACCTGTGCAATCACACGCTGTCCTTCTGGATCAATAAGAACGCCTGTTGACTGTAAAAATATCTGATGTTCAAACATCAAGCGTTGCATAATCGCAATACCTGCACTTGCCATCGCAACCAAAATATGTGAGGAAAGTCCTGCCGCCTTTCCCACATTTTGTCTTTCAAGTCCCACAAATGCACCCACAGCAAACGCGATGACAAGTGGAACCACAATTTTAAATAAAATATCTAATAGTGATAAATCTAAATCATAAAAATACATATATAATTCTCCCTCCTTCGTGTTGCCACGACTGACTACCTTATCTCATCATAAGGTCTTTATTCTTTTTTGGTTTTTGGATTTCGTTCTCTATAAAGTGTATTAAAGTGAACTTTATCCTCACCCTTTTGATAGCCTAAAATGGCTTCTAAATTGACATTTTGTCCTGCATTAAAAATATGTGCATCGACATTGGGATTAATCTTTCTTAATCCAGCAATCATCTCTTTGATTTCTCTTCGTTTTGAAGATGTTTTTTCAGCAACCACGGTGCATCCACAGTTCATCGCTTGTATACCTGATCTCACGGTCCATCTAATGATATCTTTTTCTTTAATAAACATCATCGGACGAATGAGTTCAATATCTTCAAAGTTTTCAGCTTTAATTTTAGGAACCATGGTTTTAAATGTTCCGTTATAGAAAACATTTAAAAGTGTGGTTTCAATGACATCATCAAAATGATGTCCTAAAGCTAATTTATTACAACCTAATTCTTTAGCTGCATTATAGAGGAATCCTCTGCGCATGCGAGCACACATGTAACATGGGTTTTCGCTCGCTATTTTTTGAACAACACTGAAAACATCAGAGTTTCTTATCGTTAGAGGAATATTTAAATACTTACAATTGGTTTCAAGTAACTCTAAATTGACATCTCTAAAACCTGGATTCATCGACAAGAAGACAAGTTCAAACGGAATTTTATTATGTCTTTTAAGTTCTTGAAATAGTTTAGCCATGAGAAGACTATCTTTACCGCCAGATATACCAATCGCTATTTTATCACCTGGTTCAACCAGTTCATATTCGTTAATCGCTTGAACGAATGGTCTAAAAATATCTTTTCGATACGTTTTTGTTAGGCTTTTTTCAATATCATCGAGTGGTAACTTAGGTGTTTCAACCAAAATGGTTTGACATGAAGATGACATATTAAACTCCGTTCTTATAGGTTTGAACGAGATTTTCAGCATCTTTAACAAACTGATCGAGTTGTTCCCATGATTCTAATTTACAGCCTGCAGCTTTTGCGTGTCCGCCGCCCTGGTAATGGTTTGCAAGCTTGTCAATATTAGGGCCGGATGAGCGTAAGCGAATCCGAATTTCATTGGGGTATTCCATAAAGAGTGCCCAAACTGGATAACCTTCAATACCACCAATCAAGCCGACGTTAGATGCTGCTTGTTCATCTGTGACATTATATTTTTCAATCACATCACGCGTCATCTTAATATAAACAAATCCCTTTGCAGTCACAAAATTTGAATATACATATCCCTTTAAAGCAATCATTTCTAAAGATTCTTTAGAAAGCATTTGATCGATATATTCAACATCGACACCTTTTTCAATGAGTAGTCCTGCAAGTTGATGCGTTAACTGAGAAACTCCTCTAAACCGAAAACGTCCTGTATCTGTAACAATCCCTGTGTAAAGTGCGATCGCACCTTCTTGGGTGAGTTTAAGTTCTTTTTTAAACTTGTAATAAAAGTAAGTTATCATTTGTGCACAAGACGGAAACGTTGTGTCAACCCATCTTAAATCACCATAATTATCCACTGGAATGTGATGATCGATTTTAATGATTTCTTGTCCTAACGTGTAACGTGAATCTGAAATACGGTCTTTCACTGCTGTATCAACAACAATGGATAGCGCACCTTGGTATACATCATCTGTGATTTGATCAACTTTACCAACAAAATCGACAAAATCACTTCTTTCTCCAACCACATAAACTTTTTTATCTGGAAATGAGGACGTGATGATATTTTTTAAGCCAAATTGTGCCCCATAACAGTCACCATCTGGTCTTTTATGACCATGGATAATAATGGTCTCATATTGTTTTATTTTATTTAATATTCTTTGCATTTTCTTTTGCCCTTTCATCTAAATCCTTTAGTACTAAATCTACTTCATTCCAATCTTTCAAGCTTGCTCCGCATGCTTGATTGTGACCACCGCCACCAAATTTTTTTGCAATATCAACAATCGTAATCCCGCGAGCTCTAAATTCACCCACAATTAAATTGTTTTCAACATCTTCGGTAAAATTTGCCCAAATGGGTATTTCCTTTATACCTGCCATCTGATTAACCATACCTCTAGAGATGGCTTGAAATTCTAAACCACTCTTTTGAATGAGTTCAGCATCATTCTTGCGATATGCAACACCATTTTCGGTGATTTCAAACGATGAGAATAGATTTTTTGTTAATCTTTTTTGAAGTGGTTCGGTGTAAATATAATCATAGAAATCTTGCACAGATGGTTCAAACTTCGTAATGTAAGATGCGAGTTCAAATGTCTTTGATGCGTTATTTAAATATAAGAAACGCCCCGTATCTGTAACCATACCTCCATAGAGGTAAGTTGCGGCTTCTGGTGTGACTTTTAAATTCATTTCCTTAATGATATCGACAATCATTTCAGAAGCAGATGCAAACGTTGGATCTTTATAGAAAAGTGTAACGTTTTCGACATCGGTATCATTTTGATGGTGATCGATGATGATCACATCTGTTGCAAGTTTATAACGATCGTCACTGATTAATCGCGACACTGATACATCGGTAATAATCGCTAACGCATTGATGTAATAAGCATCAGGAATAACATCCATTTTCGCAAGATAAACCATATCATTGGAATCCCCAACGACATAAACCCTCTTATCGGGATAATTTTCTTTAATGGTCAAATATAAACCATACTGTGATCCAATCGCATCCATATCTGGTCTTAAATGACGATGGATAATGATTTGATCATAAGATTCAATCAAATGGAGAATGTTACGTTTGATATTCATAGTGACCTTATACCTTTCTAATGTATTATGATAGTATATCATAGATTATGAAAAAAAACTATGATATCTTATGTTGTCGTTCATTCGATACAAAAAGCACCAGGATAGACCACGGTGCTTTTCTGATCAACATTTAACTTATGCCCAAGGAAGGTCTAAATGAGGGCTCCAAACGGGTTTTTCTGTCGTTAATGTATTTGAATCATAGTTCCAATCCGGTGATTTTTCACCGCTTGGATTTGCTGGATAACCCTTTAATCCCCAACCATTTAGTCTTGCACGATATTCTGCAAATCTTAAGAATGTTAAGTAGGGAACATCTTTATAATTTAAAGCTAAATCATATGCATTGTAGGTTGAACCAACATCTTCAGATAAACCTTCTGATACAATTAAAAATTGTGATAGATAACCATTGATCCATACTAAACCTAAGTAGCGACCATAACCTTCGTTTAGTGCATATCCAGGTATCGATTGAACATGAATCTCTTTTTGGTTAGCATCATTGAGTAAGAATTCTTTATTGTATTTACTTGCTACATAACCCCATGGTTCTGCAGAAACGTGAGATCCGTTTACTTCCGCTGTGTTTAAGTAGAAATAGCGAACTGATCCACCACCAAAACCATTGTTAGCATTAAAGTATGCTGTATCACCGTCTGCAATACCTGATACGGATGTCAATACTGCACCGCCACCACCAATATTTTCATTACTAGAATCTACGTAAGGCATATCTTTATAGCGTTGTTCTAAACGAGGACCCGCATATAAATCATCTAGTGTTTTAATTTCATAATCATCATTTTTAATGTACTGAAAAACTTCAGGTAGATAGTAGATATAATCAAATGTGTTAAATGTTTTTGATGGTTTATAATCTTCGACAAGTCCTAGACGAATCATAGTTAAATCGTTATAGATATCAACATCAGATCCAACTTGTCCAATGTAATCAACAACTGCTTTTTTATACATCAGTTCAATGCCATCATTACCATTAAAAGGTAAAACTGCATCTGGGTTTGAAAAATCAAACTGTGATGTAATCGTTGTATTGGTTGAATTACCACTACCAATTAAGAAATAATCATTTGCATTAATGGTTCCTTCAAGTTGAATTGTTTGAGATACTTCCAATGACCCATTAGTATAAAAATTAAAATGATAATCTTTTAGATCTATATCTTCATCTGAAGGATTATAGAGTTCAATCATGTTATCTGCTTGAACCGTTGTCTCAAAAATTTTGGAGATGACGATAGGGGATTCTTTTTGTGTACACGCAGATACAAGAAGACCGATCATCAATAAAACAAAAATCATACTTATTTTTTTCATTATTCTTCACCTCATATTAAAGTAACATATGTCAATCATGTTTAAATTAAACACGTCTTATGTTCATGCTGAATGGTTTAATCTCTTTTGTCTTAGATGTCTTAAAACATGTTTGTGGAAAAAGAGAAAATACGTTAAGGGTAATACAATAGCAAGTTCGATTAAAATGTTTTTAACATAAATCGTATTGTAGCTATCAAGCTTTTCTAACCACATTGAATCATAGTAGATCAATGGATTTTCGTTTAAGTTTGTTGTTCCAAACTGAGTAACTAAATCTAGGTTTTCATCCGTTAGCTGTGCGATATCACGTGAATACGAAGCACTAAACATATCAGATGGCGTCGTTTCAATAAGTAAGCTATTTGCTAAAACGACAAGTGTTAATTTTTCACCCGATGTGATCTCATACAAAATGGAAATTGTTTGAAGTTGAGCTTGTCCTGTCGGTGTATCAAGAAGTTCTTGGTTGATGATAATCATACGCCCTGTATCATCAAAGAGCGGTGTTGTGTATTCCATAAATACACGTTTATTGTTATTTTCAACATCAAGATCTCTGTCAAATACAAACTCAATATACATCATATGATAATCATTGTCATCTTTTTTTGCTAAGTTATCTTCGATGTTTAAATCTGTGATTAAAAATGCAATTTGATTGATCGCTTGATTATCTTTAAAAGTAACAAATGGATAAATCGAAAAAGTTAATTTTAATTCATTATCTTCAAATGTTTGTTCATAGAGTGGTGTATTTAAAACGTAAGCATCAGACTTATCATGGAGGTTAGCGATTGAAGTTGCAGCAACCAAAGCTTGATTGTTTTCCACTAGTTCTACTTCATGATCTTCTAAAAAATTAACGACCTTCGAAGCTTCGCTAAAAGAGGCAACCACAAAGGTGAGTGCTCCAACAAAAAAGATATAAGCAATTCTCCAAATCCATGCTGATGCCATAAATCTAACTTCCTTTAATTCAGATTTTTAAACATGAGTGAAAGAGCACGGCATCTGCCATGCTCTTTTCTTATACATGTTTGTTTTAAAACGATTGATACTTATTCAGCTGCTGGAGTATGTGTGTGTGAACCTAAATAAGTAAATGTGTCTGCATCATAAGCAGTCCATTGTGTTGGATCCCAAATGGTTGTACCATAAGCTACAGCTGCATTTCTAACAAGTGTATGTTCTGCTGTAGAATCTGTTCCAACTGCCCATGATGAACCTGGGTCAACACCAATGACACCAAATACATCAATGACTGTTTCTTCAGTACCATTTAACTTGATTAATGCAACTGCATCATCACCGTTAAAATATGTAATTGTAGAAGCAACGTCACCAACATTAATGATATCAGCTGCTGCTGAGCTATTGTAGATAACAAAGACTTCGCCTGGAGCTAATGTTCCAGATAAAACGATGTTATTACCATATGTTGTTGCACCATTTGAATAAAGTGCAACTTTGTAGTTTGCTAAGTCAACAGTTTGGTTTGTTGGGTTATAAATTTCAATGGCTTTATTATTGCTTGAACCTTCAATATATTCAGAAATGAATAATTCTGGATTTGGTTCAGCAAAAATAATTTCAACGACGAAAGTCTTTGTTACAGTTTCAGTACCTTTAGTTAAAGTAGCTGTTAAACCAACTTCAACTGTACCATAAGTAGCAGGTAGTGTCACTGTGCCAGCAACTAAATCAATTAATGCATTGTCAGCATCTTCTGAATCAGTAAATGTCCAAGCGATGGTAGAACCATTTGTACCAGCAACTGGTAAAGTGATTGTTCCATCTGCGTTGTATGATGTTACGATTGTTAATGCTTTTGCATCTAAATTAACATAGTTTGCATCTGTTAATACAGGTGCAACGCCTGCAGCAATTTGATCACCATTGGTTAATGTTAATAATGGGTTACCACTCGCCCAACCTAAGACTGCACCCGTAAAGTTGACATAGTCATCAACCTTAGTCGCTTGTAAGAAGGTTAAGTTAGCCAAAGTTACACGGCTATCCCACTTGAATTTAATGGTATTACCTGTTGTTTCATCAAGTAATGTCATTTCGATGTTACCATAGTTAGCATCTGTCCAAGCAGTAATCTTCATGTTTGTTAAGTTAACTCTTGTAGATTGATATGGAAGAAGTGTTGTTGCATTCCATTCAGTAACTGTTTGTAAATCAAACGCTACTGGTAATGTTGCTTCGCCTAAATCTTCAACGGTATAAGTTGTTAATTGCACGAGACCACCATATGCACCACGTGTACCAATTAAATCAACATTATGACCAATAAGTGCTTCTAAATCAGCAACTCCTGCATTATTAAATACAGAGATACCGCCTGTAGCGTCTTGAATAGCAATTGTCTTATTAGCGATGTAGCCAAGAACAACACCTTGAATTCTAAATGTTCCTGATTCAGCTGCTCTAACGTTAGCGATTGTTGTTACTGGGTATTCACCTAATTTAACAACAAATTCTTTAACAACTGGAGCTAATGAACCATAAGAAATAGTTGCTGTTAAGCCAACATTAGCTTGTCTTCCAACTGGAACTGTAACTGCGCCCGTTGCTAAGTTAATTAAACTGTTGTCTGCATTTTCAGTATTTGTAAATGTCCAAGCAATCGTTGTACCGTTTGCACCTGCAACTGGCAATTCTAATGTGCCATCTGCAAGCATAGCTTCTGGTAGGCTAACTGCATTTGAGTCAATATCTAATCTTTGTTGATCAGTTAAGACAGCTTCAATACCTTCTGGACCACCAACGTAGTAAATGGCAAATGCTTGGTTGTTAGAACGGTAAGTATAAATGACAACATCGATTGTAACAGTAATGCCATCATATAAACGTAATGTTGCTAAGTCTTGTGTGTTATAGTAAACCATTAATCCACGAGCTGGAACGCCTGCTGAACCTGGAACCCATGCTTGTGTTGTGTCATAAGCAGTGTCTACGATATATGTGTTGTAGTTGCTTGTGTCACCTGGAATCATATAAACTTTACCAGTAACGGTTGCATAAATTGATTCGAAGTTACCAGCTGATGCATCTGAACCTGCATATAAATGTTCTTCTGCAGTGACTAAAGCATCAATCTTTGTGTTAACACTTTCGATAACTTCTGCAGTTGGGTTAGCTGGAGTTGCAGTTGTTTGTTCAGTTGCAGTCCATTTTGTTAATTCCCAAATACCGAAATACCATTCAATAGTTGCGTCGATTGTGTAAACTTTACCAATGACTAAGTTTTCTTGTGAACCACCATAAATTTGGATGATACCTGTACCATCGTAAGCGAATGATGCATCTGAACCCTTAGCAAAAATCGTTAAGTTTTCTAAGCTAACTTGGTATGTGCCGTCATATTCTGGATCTGTTACTTCTAAAACGTCAGCAATTGTTTCAATGACGATTTCTTCAACTTCATTTGCCTTAACTGTTAAGACAATTGACCAGTCCATGGTAAGATCTTTGGTTTCATCAAGTTCTGAAGCGATGGTTAATGTAACGCTTAATGTAACATTGACGTTAGGTTCACCAAATGCTGGACGATTTACGGTAATAACTGCGAAACCATTATTTGCAGCACCTACTGTAACAACACCAGGATTGCTTGATTCCCAATCAGCTGTGACACCACCAACTAATGTTGTGGGCACTTCGAAACCACCGGTTATATTCGATGGGTCAGCGATAAGCGCATTAAGACTGTCATAAGCAGTTTGTAGTTTTGCTTCAGCTGGATCTACTTTTTCTTTACAAGAAGCTAGTAAAAATCCAAATGCGACGACCGCGAGTAAAAGTAATACTTTTCTCATTCCATTTCTCCTTTGTATTTTTTTATCTATATTATCATCACTATGTTAGTTGGTGATAAAGTCGAAACTCTTTTGATACTCTGAATCAATGTAAGCTTGCAAAGCAGCATCATCTGCAGCATCAAACGCTAAAATCTTAACGAGTAATGCACCAACTTCTGTTCTTGTTTTAGAACTTAAGTTGAATACAGAAGATGTAAAGAAGATGTCACCGTTATTTAAGAAGATTTCAATGGCTTCTTTAACGAGCTTATCTTGAGCTTGTTTCATGGTTGTAGGAACTGCAACCACTGAATTCACATAATCAGTCCAAGCTTGTGTTTCATAAGCTGAATAACGGATTGGCGCATATCCTGAAGGAATACAGAATTGTGCTGATTTTTCTGGAGATAACATGAATTTCGCGAATAACCAAGTTGCGATCATCTTTTGTTCATCACCTGAATTAAATAAATTGATGTTTGGTCCTTGTTGAATTTGATAACGATGCTCAGCATCATGTGCTGGAAGAGGTGCAACACCTGCACGGTATCCTGCATCAAAGACAGTTTGGCTCGCACCAATATATGCATAACGTGTACCACCTGTTGATCCGACATACATGTAGAGTTTTTCATTTGTCTTCATGATATCTGATGTATAAGCGTTACCGTTTAAGCTACGTGTTAACATTAAACCTCTATCAACCTTATCCTTGAAATAGGTTACCATTTCTTTAGATAGGTCATTGTTAAATTGAACTTCACCTTTACCGGTTGTTTCATTATAACCTGTATAAGGCGCATCCCATTGTTTAGATGCTGTAATAAAGAGGTTATCTTCTGAATCGTAACCAAATGGAATCGCATTTGGTTCACGGAGTTTGATGTCTTCTGCAATCGCGAAAACTTCATCCCATGTGGTTGGTACATCGTAACCATGTTGTTCAAAATAAGTTGCATTGTAGAAGAATGCTTCACTTGATTTTGTAAATGGTAAAGATAAAATCGTACCAGCATTATCGTAACTTTGACCTTCTGCCCATAAACCTGGGAGGAAGTCTGCAACTTCTTCTTCAGTGTATCCAAGTGTTGGATGGCTGATGAAGTTGTTTAAAGCAAGTGGTGCTTTGGCTTGAGCATATCTAGCGATATGGTCAGGATAGCTTTCAGCGATGTCCGGTGCTGTACCCGCTGGAATTGCTAATGCAATTTTATCTGCAAGTGCGCCGTAATCTGCCGCTGCTTTTTCTTCAATAACGGTAATATTAGGATAGATTGCCTCAAATTCTTCAATCCAATCTTGGACTAAACCTTGGCTATCTGCACCCATTCTATGCCAAAACTTGATCGTCACTTCTTTGGTGGTATCAAGTGTTGCTGTTTCTGGTAATTCATACCATTCAACGAGCTTTGCAGTTGCATCGCCACTGCGGTCACCACCACAGGAAGCTAGAAACAAGCCTGCAGTAAGTACTAATGCAATAAGTAAAATCTTTTTCATACGTTACTCCTTCTTATCTAAATTTTTTAAAATTATCCTTTAACGCCACTACGTGAGATACCGCTCATGATGTACTTTCTAAAGAAAACGAAGAGTAATAAGAGAGGAACCGTCACGATGACTGTTGCGGCCATCTGGTAGTTAATGAGTACGCGACCTGAACCGGTTGCAGCTTGATCTGTGAATGAACTTCTTAACCATGTTGTGACTAACTTGAATTTCTCGTTAGCAACAATGTCTGGCCAAATGAAGGCATTCCATGCACCCATGAGTTTTAAAATCACGATGGTAACAATACTTGATTTAGCGATTGGAACCATCACTCTCCATAAATACTTATAGTCCGCACATCCATCCACTTTAGCTGCATAATACAGTTCATTTGGAATTTGTTTGAATGTTTGTCTGAGTAAGTAAATATGGAAGATCGAAACTAAGAACGGTATGATCATCGCTAAATATGAACCAGTACCTGGATCATTGACCCAACCTAAACGGGAAACTGTAATATAGTTTGAGATGACCATCATTTCACCGGGAATCATCATGGTTGCAAGTAATATCGTGAAAATGAGTTCTTTTCCTTTAAAGTTAAGTCTTGCTAATGCGAAAGCAACTAAAATCGAGAAGAATGTTCCACCAATTGTTGAGAAGAACGCAACGATGCTTGTATTGAGTAGATATCTTGAGAAATTAATGCTTCCTTGTTGTGAAGATGAATACAAGAACACGTTCACATAGTTTTTTGGAGAAAAAACTTTGGGAAATAAACTTGTATTCAGCGAGTTTAAAACTTCATTACTACTTTGGAAAGAAACGTTTAACATCCAGTAGAATGGCACAATCACGATGAAGGCCATAAACATTAAGAATGCATATGTTCCAAATTTACCAAGGAATTGAGCTGTTCTTTGGGCTTTAAGTGTTTTATTTTCGCTGTAATCAGCATACTTTAACATTTTATCCATTGTCATCTCCTCCTTAGTAGTGAACTTTCTTCTTGCTGACATAGAGGTTTATGGCAGTAAAGATTAAGATAATAATAAATAACATCACGGCAGCAGCTGCACCTCTTGAATAATAAGAGACGTAGTTTGAATCAAGGCCAGCTAAACCAATTTTGTCATACACATAAGCAACTGCTGTCCATCTTTCACGGTCTAAAGTACGACCTGTTGTACCAGCAACAGCTAACACAGATTCATAGGCTTTAAATCCACCAATGAAGGATGTGATAATAATGTAACTAATAAGTGGTGATAGCAGAGGAATGGTAATACGCGTTAAGATACGTTTAGGCGGTGTTGCGTCAATCTTTGCAGCATCATAATATTGCTTAGAAATGTTTTGTAGACCGCCAATAAACACTAAAATCTTAAAGGGTAATGCACTCCATATAATATACATAAGAACGACTAACATCCAGTGATCTCTCGTTGCAGTAACACCAACCCAGTCAATGGAGGTTTGGAATAAAGTGTTAATTAAACCTTCAGGCATAATACCTGATGTCAGTGGATGTGAGAACATAACACTGAAGACCATCCCAATCGCAAGCGTATTGGTCACATATGGCATAAAGAAGATGGTTTGGAAAATCTTTTGTAACGGTTTAATGGAATTCAATCCAACTGCAATCAATAATGCAAGAACTGTTGAGATTGGAACCGAAATAAAGACCATTAATAATGTATTACCAATCGATTGAATAAAGATTGGATCTTTGAAGATTGCTTGGTAAGCCATGAAGTCAAAGAACATACCAAAGCTGTCATCAATCGCATTATATTGTGAGAATAATGAAATCAAAATCGTTTTAAAAAGTGGGTAAAATGTAAAAACAGTTAATAGAAATAGCGGAATCGCCATGTATAACCAGGCTTTATAATCTTTTTTATACTCAAGCATTAGGCAAGTCTCCGACCTGTTTCTTTATCGAAAACAAATGTTTTGTTTGCTTTTAAGTTGAAACGAACGGTTTTTTGATTTTGGAGTGCTGTTTCAACATCATGAAGAATGATTCTAAATGAGGGTGTGATGGCACTATCGTGAGATGAAACTAACGATAAATCGCGTCCAATCGTTTCAATATACTGAGAAGTTATTTCAAGAGCTCCGCTTGCGCTCATTTCATAACCCTCAGGTCTTACACCAACAATAACGTCACAGTTTGCTTCTTTTTTAAGTTTATCTGATTTAAATACCACTTGATTGTTAATCAATATTTGAGCATCTTTTAAAGTCGCATTATATAAACCAATGGGTGGTGTTCCTAAGAACTTAGCAACGAATAAGTTTTCTGGTTGATCATAAACAGCTTGTGGTGCACCTTTTTGTTGTTCTTCACCAAAATTCATTAAGACGATTTCATCAGAAATAGACATCGCTTCTTCTTGGTCATGTGTAACGAAAATCGTTGTAATACCTGTTTCACGTTGAATACGTTTGATTTCTTCTCTTGTTTGTAGGCGAAGACGTGCATCTAAGTTTGATAGTGGTTCGTCTAAGAGAAGTACTCTTGGTTTTTTAACAAGAGCGCGAGCGATCGCAACGCGTTGTTGTTGACCACCTGAAAGTTGTGCTGGCTTCTTTTCTAATTGGTCTTCGATACCAACAAGTCTAGCCATTTCGACGACGCGTTCTTCCATGATTGCTTTATAATTAGCAGTTTTAGCTTCTATGACACCACGAACACTTGCAGGAATAGAAATTTCCATTTCTTTTGCTAAACGATCAGGTTGTGTGCCAAATTGTTTTTCGATTTCTTTTTTAACAATCATTGCTTTATCTTCGACAACTTGATAATTTTGCTTCATTTTAGGAAGTAGTTCGTTGATGTTTGCTGGAGTGATGGCTTGTTTTTCTTTGACATATTCTGCAGCAAATGATGCTAATTGGTTATTTAAATCATTTTTTAAAGTTGAAAGATTTTGTTTGAATGCTTCTTTGATGGATTTAGCATCTTTTTGATCCTGTTTTGCAGCAATAAGATCTTGCTTATGCTGTGCTTTACGAACAAATACAGCATTATGATTTGTTGCTTTCGCATCATTTTCTAAACGACGATATTTATTTTTAAGTGCATCAAGTTTATCTGCAAATTCATAGTAAACTGCAGCTTCTTTTGGACTTTCCATGAAATAAGCTTTACGATAAGCTTCATCGATTGAACGTTTCTTTAAACCCATGTTTTCGAGTGGGAATAAAATATTTTTTCTAACGGTCATGTGAGGATAGAGTGCGTAGTTTTGGAAAACTAAACCAATTCCTCTTTTTTCAGGTGATAATTCAGTGACATCTTCATCACCAAAGAAAATTTTACCTGTGGTTGGTGCGAGTAAACCCGCAATCATATAAAGCGTTGTTGATTTACCACAACCAGATGGCCCAAGTAAACCGATCAACTTACCTGATGGAATAACGACGTCAAAGTCATCGACAGCTTTTGCATCTTTTCCACCTTTTTTATCATAGAAAATCTTTGTCAAGTTTTCTAATCTAATTGATAATCCCTTTTGTTGCACATTTTTGATATCTTCCATTGTATACTCCTTTATTTCTATCAAAGCTATTGATTTTAGGGGTTATAGCTTTGCACATTTTTGTGTTTAAAAAACGAAAAAGACTCCTATGATTGATTCATAAGAATTTCTTATTTTTAGATTCAAAAAAACGCTGATCATTCGTGCCACCTTTGGATATACTCATATCAAAAAAAATGATCAACATTATCTCACCTCAACATAACCTATTATATAATAATAACCTCGAAAAGACAACTTATAATTGCCTTACATCAACCTAAATTTACTTTATTTTAGCAAAAGAAAATGATGTAAGCGTTTTTAGAGGTAATTACATTATAGTATGACGTGTCACCTTTGTCAATGAAAGAATGCTATATTTTTTTCAAATCCCTTTCTTTATAAAGAAAGAGGCCCTGAGGACCTCTTAAAATTCACAATTTTTTGGTGTGCGTGGGAATGGAATGACATCTCTGATGTTTTCAACACCTGATAGATACATGATAAGTCTTTCAAAACCCATACCAAATCCTGCATGTACACAACCGCCATAACGACGTAGATCTAAATACCATTCAAGATCTTTTTGTGGTACATGAAGTTCTTCCATGCGCTTGATCAAATAGTCAAGTCTTTCTTCTCTTTGTGAACCGCCAACAAGTTCTCCTGAGCCTGGAACAAGTAGATCCATTGCTGCAACCGTCTTTCCATCATCATTTAAACGCATGTAGAACGCTTTGATATCTTTGGGCCAATCAATGACGAATACAGGTGACTTGAAGTGCTTTTCAGTTAAGTATTTCTCATGTTCGGTGTTAATATCTTGTCCGTGTTGTGGTTTATTTTCAAATTTCACACCACTCGAAAGAAGAATGTCGATCGCTTCCTTATGTGTGACTCTTGCAAAGGGTGAGTTTAAAACGTTTAACAAGCGATTTGTTAACCCTGGTTCAACGAACTTATCGAAGAATACCATTTCTTCTGGAAGTTTTTCAAATACGTATCGGATTAAGTATTTCACCATATCTTCAACAACTTCCATGTTTTTGGCTAAATCAGCAAATGCCATTTCGGGTTCAATCATCCAGAACTCAGAAGCATGTCTTAATGTATTTGAGTTTTCTGCTCTAAATGTTGGTCCAAACGTATAGACGTTCTTAAATGCTAGTGCAAATGTTTCAGCTTCAAGTTGCCCGGTTACGGTTAAGTTTGTGGCTTTTCCAAAGAAATCCTTCTTAAAATCGATAGTTTTTTCTTCAGTGAGTGGCATTTTATCTAAAGGTAGCGTTGTAACACTAAACATTTGTCCAGCACCTTCACCATCGTTACCTGTAATGATGGGTGTATGTGTGTAGACGAAACCTCTTGATTGAAAAAACTCATGAATGCCCATCGCAGCAACTGAACGCAATCTAAAAACAGCGTGAAAAAGATTGGTTCTAGCTCTTAAATGAGCTACCTCTCTTAAAAACTCACGTGTATGGCGTTTGGGTTGAATGGGATAATCTTCAGGTGAATCACCTAAAAGTTCAATATGAGAAGCTTTGACTTCAAAAGGTTGTTTTGCATCCGGTGTTAAAATGAGTTCTCCTTTGACTAAAATCGAACTTCCAACTCTCAGTTTTTGAACTTCTTTGAAGTTATCTATTTTTTGTTCTTCGTAAACTACTTGAAGTGTTTCAAAAAATGTACCATCGTGAAAGTTGATAAAACCGAACTCTTTTTGAGCACGATGATTTCTAACCCACCCATAAAGTTCGATCGTTTGTCCTAATTGTTTGTCTGTTTCTCTGTAAATCTGTTTGACTGTAGTTTCCATGGATATACCTCCTGATTGTTAAAAAAATAAAACGCCCTCAGAATAAATCTAAGGACGTAAAATATACGCGGTACCACCTTAGTTCTAGAATGAATTCTAGCCCTTTAAAACGTTTAACGCGGTTAGCGGATGGTTCTACTTTTTGACGAGCAAATTTCTTCCATCTCTCCGAGTGTTCTTCACGTTTGACATAGCATCAGGCTTCCACCATCCCTGATTCGCTAACCTAGAGGTTAAACGTTACTCTCTCTTCATCGATTTCTTCATTATTATACCTTTAATAAAGCGGATTGTCAACTTTCTTCATCAGGTGAATCCATCTCAATTTCTTCAACATCCTCAGTATCAATTTCGCTAAATTTAGCTTCAGAAATATGTTGAAATTTTTTAGAAATTTTGGCGCTTGTTGTGTGCACATTATCTGCATTTTTAGCAACACTTTCAATGGAACGTTTAAGTTTATCCCAACGATCAACATAGCGTTTAAATTCTTCGCCAAGTTTTTTCAATTCTTCGACAATCACTTTAGCTTGTGCATCGCGTTCTAAGTTTCTAACGACCATTTGGATCATAGAAAGCGTTGAAATGAGTGTAGTTGGAGAGACGAGCCACACTTTATTTTTAGCTGCATACTCGATGAGTTCTTCATGGTATGCAGAAATTTCAGCAAAAATCGCTTCTGCTGGAACGAACATAAATGCTTGATCACCTGTTTCGTTAAAAATAATATATTTATTTTTAATATCATCGATATGCTTTTTAACATCTTTTTTAAAGTCTTTTGTTGCTTGAAGGCGGTCAGCATCTCCTAAATCACGATCAACCATCCGTCTATAGTTTTCAAGTGGAAATTTTGAGTCAATCGCAATCATTCCAATTGGATCTGGTGCATAGACGATCGCATCCGCTATTGAACCGTTAGATAAGGTCTTTTGTTTTTCATAAAGTTGTGTCGAATCACCTAAAACAGCGGAAAGAAGTTGATATAATTGAACTTCACCAAAAATACCTCTTGTTTTTTGCCCTTTAAGTAAATCATTTAATGAGATCACTTCGGTTGATAAGTTTTCAATCTTCTTTTGAGCTTCATCAATTTTGGTTAATCTTTCAACAACATCGGTAAACGTTTTGTTCGTTTTTTCGAAACCTTCACCAAGTCTTACATCCACTTTTTCATTAATATCTTTAAATTTTGTCTCAATTTGTCGCAAGATTAAATCTTTAAACTCATTTAAATCTTTTTGGCTGGTTTTACCCGTATCATTAATCATTTGCTGGAGCTGAAAACGAAATTCACTATACTCTTTTTGTAAGTAAACTTTTAAATCGCTTTGTGCATCTTTAAACTCGGTTAAATCAGGTGGCGTTGGTTCATTCTTTTTCATTAATACAATTAAATAAACCACCATCATGATTAAGACAATGATTAAACCACCAAGAATATACTCTATCATACTTACCCCTCCAAATCTTCTAAATAATAAATATGCCAAATATCATCAATGACTTCAACATAAAACGTCATATATGTTTCATCCGATAAAATAAGATCGTTAACTGATGTGATAAAACGGTCATCATTTAATGCTCTTGAATAATTACGTTGATCTTGTTCATCGACCATCACACTTTGATAAGCTCTACTCACTAAATCAGTACAGTAAAACTTATACGACATATCAAGGAAAAACAGAAAATTATAAAGACTTTGATCGAGTTTATCTTCGCCATATGCGATCGCACCATCGATTTGATCTTCAGTTATTCCTTTAACGCGGAGTCCAACAAAATCGTTTCTATATTTAGTTCCGTAATATGGATAACTTGAATCGCTTTCAGTTCGGTAATTCGGATTTAACCAATAATTAGATGATGATTTGCTGACAGTTGCAGAAAAGTTGTGGGGCTCATTACCTGGCTGGAAAATAAAATCAAAAATGGTTTCATCATCTTGAGGGAATCCCACAGCTTCAATAAAACGATTGTCATCCGTTTTTAATGCTGCGTGACCACCAAAGTAATAAGAGATAAAAAGATGCGCTAAAGGGCTATCGGGAAAAGGTGAATCTTGCGAAACGAAAATATCACCTGATTGACCGAGGAATTTTCTCGTTTCATCATAAAATACACTCCGTGTATCTGCTAATTCATATGATGTTTCACGTGAAACTTTATAGTATCTTCTGGTTTGAAAACGGTTAGTGCTATATTCGAAGATGACCTCTTCTTCAAAGGTCGATCTTTCCTTAAAATCAGCAATCATTTGATTGACTTGAATGTTTTCAGCAACCGCGATTCCAAGTGAATAAATCATCCCCATTAAAATGAGAATGAGCATTGTTTTAAGTATGCGAATCCATCTTTTTTTCTTTGATTTCTTATTTTTGGTTAGTTTTGCATGAAGTATCATCTGCACCATCATCACCTGCTCTTCCATATTATACCACGATGATTTAACGCGTAAATAAAGATAAAGAAAAATGCCGGAAGCCGGCATCGTTCATTTATCTTTTAGGTTTGATTACGAGTGCGCGTTGTTCGCCTTCACCCTCAGACTCAGTGATGACATCACGCCATTCAGAAAGCTTTGTGTGGATAATACGACGATCAAATGCATTCATTGGATCAAGTTTCACTGCAATCTTGGTTTGTGCAACTTCTTTTGCAGTCTTTGTTGCAAGGATTTCTAGTTGTTTTTTACGATTTTCATGATAGTTACCGATGTCGAGTGACACGATTAAATGATCATCAACAAAGAGATTTAAATAGTTTCTTAACATGAATTGGAGCGCAAGTAATGATCTTCCTTCACGACCAATAAGGAGTGCATTTTCATCACTTTCAATGTGATAATAAAGTTCAGTTCCTTCATTCATCGTACGAACTTCCATACGTGTCTTAATATCCATGGTTTTAAGAATGTTTTCTAAGTAAACCTTACCTTCGGTTGCCAAATTGACATTTGGTGTCGCTTCATAGAAGGTAGATGTTCCAAATCCAAGCAAACCTTTCTTTTCTTTTAAGACGGTTAACTTGATTTTATCGATTTGCAACTTAAGTTGTTCAACAGCTAGCTTTTCAGCTTCTTGCAATGATTTTGCTTCAAATTCAACTCTCTTTAGATTCATATGATTCACCCCAAAATCTGCTTTTGTTTTAATCTCTCGTGTTTCTTTTCATTCATCTTACGGTTGACTAAGGTTTGTCCTAATGAATAGATGTTACCAAAAATCCAATACAATGCGAGTGCACGTGATGAATAGGATGCGAATGCCATCATGATAACCATCGCGTAACTAACATACTTCATGGTCTTTTCAGTTTGTTGTGCTTGTGGACTTAAGTTTTGACGACCAGTATTTTTCGCGTACGCAGGTTTCTTCATTGAAATCTGTTGGAGTAGGAACATTGTTCCACCAACGATTGCTGCTAAAATGAAACTGAAGATATCCAGTGTGCCCGTTGTTGCTGTAAATGCTAGGTCTAAACCTAAGAAGTTTGTGTTGCTTACACTTGTAGTGTACATACCACCTTCTAAAGTAATACGTCTAACAACACCATACATTGCAATAAAGATTGGCATTTGTAGGAAAGGCATTAAACATCCAAACACGTTAATTCCGTGTTTTTTGTAAATTTGCATCATTTCCATCTGCATCATTTGTTGTGATTGTGGATCTTTTCTTGCTGCATATTTGCTTTGAACACGTTGCATATCAGGTTGTGCTAAATTCATCTTAATCGACATGTCATTGCTCTTCGCATAAATTGGCCATGCTAATGTACGGACAACGATTGTTGTTAATAAAATCGCAAGTGCAAAGTTATTACCAAATAGACCACCAAATAAATTCATCACAAATGCAACTGGAATAACTAAGATCCAATCAAAAAACGTTGCATCCGCGTTTGTGATGGGGCGTTCGCCACCAGCAACATAGACATCAAAGTCTTGACTGAAGTTGTCATGTGTGAATGTCACTGTGAAACTTTGTTGATCTTTAAAACCATCTTCACCCATTGGGTCATATTCATGATCATCAAATTGTGTTAAAACATCTTCACCCTTAAGTTCTGTTACATCACCGTCGCGTTCAACGACATAGATTAACATTCCTGTTGGATCAAAGGTTTCACCGATTTGAATAAGGACGTTGTCCTTAACAAATCTGAAAGCGATCATGACAACATCATCAGCGTTACCTGTGATGGTTTCAGGTTTTACATATAATTGAAATGATGATTCGATATCTGAACTTGTGTAAGTGTAAGTTCTAACACCGTTTGCATCGGTTGTAACATTGGTTGGTAGTGCTCCGTCATAGTCGACAAGTGTTGCAATACCTTTTTCAGATAATGTCCAATAAGATAGACCATTATCACCTTTGAAAACAATACTATTTGCTTCAGTGTGGTCAAACACGAGTTTTTCCCAAACATCTGTTTCACCAACAGGGTTGTTTGAAACAACCTTAACGATAGGGTCTGATCCACCACCGCAGGCTGCTAGACTGAAGACAAGAAGTACCATCATCACGATAAATATCATTCTTTTACTCATTTAGGTTCTCCATTAGCTTAGATTTTTTCAATAGAACGTTTAATTTTGTTCTCATGTCCTGATAATCGAGTTGTGCAGCTGTTGGTTTAATAACAATCACAAATTGTTTAGATTTAATGATCACATCTTTTAACTCAGCAACTATCATTCTAATTCTACGCTTTGCGAGGTTACGCGCTACAGCATTTCCGTAACGTTTTCCAATCGAAAGCGCAAATCTAAAATGTTCACTTAACTGATCGTCAGCTTGATATATAGCAAAATAACTGTCACCTTTGACTACCTTTTGTTTGAAGATCGCATCGATTTCGCTATTCTTCTTTATGCGATATCTTTTTTTCATAGGTTTTCAATAATTTTAAAAAAAGAAGGACTACTCAAAAAATAACATGAAGTTATTATTTTAAACGAGTAATCCAAGTGTTTTTAAAATAACGATTAAGTTTATACAGTTAATGCTGCGCGGCCTTTCAATCTGCGACGAGCCAATACTTGTCGACCATTTGCAGTAGCCATTCTCGCTCTAAAGCCATGGGTCTTAACGCGCTTTAGCTTACTTGGTTGATATGTTCTTTTCACAAATAAAACCACCTTTCTTGCGAAACCATGCTTTTTCATTATATAAAAAGACCCCACATTTGTCAACCATAAACTTCGCTTTTTTTAACGAATGAAAGAACCATTTTTTGAAACGTTGAAAGAGGTTAGAAATAATGATGGATTTACATATCATTTTCACAAAAACAAGCAAACCCTCATTGTGGATAACTTAACCACTTTTTTGTGGATATGTGGAAAACTGGGTAAAAAGTAAGATTGGCTTAATAAAGGCGTAAGATATATCAGGTTTCCCACAATCTTTCCACTTATCAACACACACCACTTGTCTGTTTTCCACAAAAACTGTGGATATCTTTTTCGCGCATTTTAGAGTAAGTGTGTTATTCTATGAATACGATGAAATAAGGGGTTTTAATATGAACACATACGACGTGCTTTGGCAGCGCATTTTAGCAGAACTTGAGACAACATTTAGCGAAGACATTTTTCAAGAGGTTTTTGAACCCCTCAAGTCGACTCACAAATACGCAAATGATCATGTATACGTGATTGTTCCAAGTGAATTTATTAAAAATCGAATCAATCGACTCTATTTGGGAAAAATTAACACTTTAGCTCAAAAGTTCAATCAAGCTCCGATTCGTTTTAAATTTGTAACTGCGTCTGAAATGATTCCTGAAGAGACGTTGATCAGTCCAGAGCGTAACTTAAGTTTAAAATATAGACCTGGTAACTTAAATGCCACCTATACATTCGATAATTTTGTTGTTGGTAAATCAAACATGTTCGCATTCCGTATGGCCATGAAGGTTGCAGACCAACCTGGTGCTGTTGCGAACCCACTTTACATCTTTGGTGATGTAGGTTTAGGTAAAACCCACTTAATGCAAGCCATCGGTAACTACATTTTAGACCAAGATATTAATAAAAAAGTCCTCTATGTCAAAGCAGATGGTTTTATTGAAGATTTTGCTAACCTATTAAAGAAAGAACGCATGGAAGATTTTAATGCGAAATACCGTGAGATTGATGTTCTTCTAGTCGATGATATTCAAATCATGGGTGGCGCTACTAAAACACAAATGGAGTTCTTTAAACTCTTTGATTATCTTTATCAAGCAAATAAACAAATTGTGATTACAAGTGATAAACCAGCTTCTGAATTAAAGAACATAATGACCCGCTTAACATCACGTTTTGAAGTCGGTTTAACCGTTGATATTCAAGTTCCTGATCTCGAACACCGCATTGAAATCTTAAAGCGTAAGCTCGCATCAGAATCTAGTGATATTCATGACATTCCAAATAACGTTTTAGAGTTCATCGCATCTTCTTTCGTAACAAACATTAGAGAACTCGAAGGTGCCTTAAAACGCGTACTATTCTACTGCTTAACGAATAACCTCGATATGACAGTTGAAACCGTTAATGAGGCCCTGGAACCACTCTTAAAGACGAAGCGGAAGAGTGATTCTTTAAACGAAAATAACTATGATCGAATCCAATCTATTGTCAGCGATTTTTATGGAATTACATTAGATGATCTCGTTGGAAAAAAGAGACATTCTAAATATATATTGCCAAGACATATCGCGATGTATATTATTAAATTAAGATATAACATTCCTTATAAAACCATCGGATCTCTCTTCGGAGATCGTGACCATTCCACTGTTTTAGCTGCATGTGAAAAGATTGATAATGATTTGAAACAAGATGCCGCATTAAAGATTGCAGTGGACACCATCATTAAAAAAATTGATGCATTTAACCGCAAATAAATGTTTATAAAATAAGGGAAATGTGGTATAATAATAGCAGTGTTAAGCCTTTATCGGATTTACCCACAAACCCACATTTGTAACAACAATAATTAAAGATGAATATTAAAAAAATAAAGGAGCCCGCATATGATTTTCAGTATCGATCGTGATGTACTACTTAATCAACTTCTTATCGTTCAAAAAGGTCTTCCTTCAAAAACACCACTACCCATTCTTTACGCCGTTAAATTTGAAGTGAACGAAGATCATGTTTTACTAACAACAAGCAATACTGACGTTGCTATTCAAGTTTTAATTGATGATCATTCATTATCAATCAAACAAGGTGGTAAAGTCGCTATACCAGGAAAATACTTAATTGAGATTATGCGTAAGATCACATCTCAACGTGTTGAGTTTGCGTTAATTGAAGATAAGCTTATTGTTATTAAAGCGGACCGCTCTGAATTTAAATTAAGATTAATGGACGTAGAAGATTATCCTGAAATTGACTTTTTAGATTTAGATGATCCGATTGTTTTAGATTCTCAACTCATTAAAACAATCATCAAAGAAACAAATTATGCAACAGCTAATTCAGAAAAACGTCCTATTTTAACAGGTGTTAACTTTAAATACTTAGATAACCACTTATATTGTGTTGCAACTGACTCTTATCGTTTATCACAAAAGAATGTTAAATTAAGAACACATAGTAAGCAATTTGATATCGTTGTTCCTAATAAGAGTTTAGATGAATTATCAAAGATTCTAGACACCTATAATGAAGATGTTGAATTATTTATTAATCCCAATAAAGTTTTATTTAAAATGAATAAGATTTTATTCCAAACGCGTCTTTTAGAAGGTACATATCCTGATACAATGCGTATCATCCCTATTGAATTTCCAGTGATCATTCCATTCAACAAAGAAGAGTTACTTGCTGCAGTTGAACGTGTATCACTTCTTTCACCAAGAGATCGTGAAACCAATTATAACATCATCAAGATGAGTTTAAGACCAGACCGTGTTGTTGAAATCAGTTCAACCAATAACGAAGTCGGTGATGCTTTAGAAGAAATTATTCCATCTTCTGATGTGACAGGTCCTGTCATTAAAATTGCATTTTCTTCACGCTATTTAGTTGAAGCTTTAAAATCGTTTAGTTCATCTGAAATTCAAATTCAATTTGCAGGCGAAGTTAAACCATTTGTGATTAAAGGTCAACTTGATGCTGATTTATTACACCTCATTTTACCGGTAAGAATTGACTAATTAAATTGAGTAATGATGAAGAGCTACGAAAGTGGCTCTTTTTTTATGCAATCACAAAACGTTAAAATTTCGTTTCTAACAACGTTTTATGAATTGATCTAAACAAGGGATTGATAACACAAAAAAAAGACGAAAAAAGGTGTATTTTTCCTTATATTATGATATAATATAAAAGGATAGCAGAGGTAAATCAATGAGAAAATTCAAAATTACAACCGAATACATCACTTTAGGACAGTTCATTAAAGCAACTGATCATATTGGTTCAGGGGGAGAAGCCAAGTTTTTTTTATTAAATAACGACGTGTTTGTCAATGGTGAAAAACGAACTGAACGCGGAAAAAAACTTTACCCTGGTGACAAGGTATCAATCGGTAATGATGAGTATGTGATGACGGATGATCAAAAAAATAAACCTAAAACAACTTCGTAATCATCAGGCCATTGAACTTAGTTTTGAAAAGCCTTTTGCATATATCCATGGTTTAAATGGTTCTGGCAAAACAAGTATTTTAGAAGCTATTTACTTTTGTGCAACAACGAAGTCTCACAGAACGAATGACGAAAAAGAAATGATTCAAACAGGCGAACCGTTTGCTTCTGTTAAATTATGGACAGATGAACATCGTTATGAAGTTGTCTTATCTAAAACTGGAAAGAGAGCTTCGATTGATGGTGTTGAAAAAAGAAAGATCAGTGACTTTATAGGTCATTTAAGAATTGTGATGTTCGCTCCAGAAGATTTAGAACTCATTCAAGGATCTCCGCAAGATCGAAGACAATTTATCGATCTTGAATGGATGCAACTTCATAAACCTTATTTGAAATATTTAAATACATATAAACAAGTTTTAAAACAAAGAAACAGCCTATTAAAGAAAATCACTTTAGATGATGATTTTACATTCTTGAATATCTTAGGTGAACAACTCTATGAAGTTGGCGTTAAGATCATTGAAGAAAGAAGACAATTCATCGAAGAGTTAAATCACTTATTTAAAGAAGCTTACCAACGTTTCTCATCACACAAGGTTGAATTAATCTATGCACCTGATGTCGATGAAAAAGCGTTCTTAAATGTATTAAAGAAAAACCAAAAACAAGATATTTTGTATCAAACCACACAAAGTGGCCCTCACAGAGATGACTTTATTTTCCGTTTTAACGGATTTGATGCTAAAGGTTATGCATCTCAAGGGGAACAACGTTTAATGGTTATTGCAGTGAAATTAGCGCTTCTGGCGCTCATTAAAAAGAAAACAAATCAACACGTGACGTTATTACTTGATGATGTTTTGAGTGAACTCGATGAAGAAAGACAAAAGTTGTTCTTAACAGAGTTACCAAAAGAACATCAAATTATCATGAATAGCACACATCCTATAGAGGGTGCACACATCCAGATGATTTATGTGAAAAAGGAGTAGAGACAATGTCCAATTATGATGCATCGAATATTCAAATCTTAGAGGGTCTAGAGGCTGTTAGAAAACGCCCTGGTATGTATATTGGTAGTACAGGTGCCCGCGGTTTACACCATCTTGTATGGGAAATCGTGGATAATTCCATTGATGAAGCTTTAGGTGGATATGCAACCAACGTTAAACTTGAACTCCTCAAAGGAGAAATTATTCGCGTTACCGATGATGGTCGCGGTATTCCAGTTGATCTACATCCTAAAACACATCGTCCAGCAGTTGAAACGATTTTAACATCACTTCACTCAGGTGGTAAGTTTGATGGTAAATCATATAAAGTTTCTGGAGGTCTTCACGGTGTAGGTGCTTCTGTTGTTAACGCATTGTCAGAATGGTTTTTAGTTGAAATCCATCGCGATGATAAAGCGTATGAACAACGTTATGAACGTGGTGTTCCAGTCACTGATGTCAATGTCATTGGTACTTCGACACATACAGGAACAATAGTTACTTTTAAATCTGACCATTTAGTTTTCACTGAAACTACAGTGTATGATTATGAAATTTTAAGAAATCGTATTCAACAATTAGCTTTCTTAAATAAAGGCATTAAAATTACGATTTCTGATCAACGTGGTGAACTTCCTGTTGAGCACACCTACCATTATGAAGGTGGTATTGTTGAGTATGTTTCATTTTTAAACGTAGGTAAAGGCAAAGTCAATCAAGAAGTCATTTACATGGAAAAAGAGGTTGATGGCATTCAAATCGAAATTGCCATGCAATATAACGATTCTTATGCAACTAATCTTTATTCTTTCACCAATAACATTCCAACCCATGAAGGTGGGATGCATGAAGACGGATATAAATTAGCGTTAACACGTATTTTAAATAAATATGGAACCGATTCTGGCATGCTTAAAAAAGATGATTCTTTCTTAGGTGAAGATACCCGTGAAGGTTTAACAGCGATCGTCTCTGTGAAACACCCCAATCCTCAGTTTGAAGGACAAACCAAGACAAAATTAGGTAATCCAGAAGTTCGTGGAATCACTTCTCAAGTCTTTGGTGATGGTTTTGAGCGCTATTTACTTGAAAACCCAACCGATGCTAAGGGGATTATCGAAAAATGCCTTATGGCATCACGTGCACGTATTGCAGCGAAGAAAGCAAGAGAAGCGACACGTAGAAAATCACCACTTGATGCACTCGGATTTGCGTCTAAACTTGCAGATTGCAGAAGTAAAGATCCAGTGATCTCTGAAATCTATATCGTCGAAGGTGACTCTGCTGGCGGATCCGCTAAGCAGGGTAGAGAATCAGAATATCAAGCGATCATGCCACTACGTGGTAAAGTCTTAAACGTTGAAAAAGCACGTATTGATAAAATCTTAAGCAATAAAGAAATCTTATCACTTATCCAAGCACTTGGAACAGGTATTGGTGAAGAATTTGAACCAGAAAAGGCAAGATATCACAAAGTGGTTATCATGACCGATGCCGATATCGATGGTGCGCACATTCGTACACTTCTTTTAACCTTCTTCTTCAGATTTATGAAGCCTTTGATCGATTTAGGTTATGTCTTCATTGCACAACCACCACTTTATAAAGTTCAGTCAGGTAAACGTGTTCAATATGTGTATAGTGATGAACAGTTACAAAAAGCTTTAGAAGAAATTGGCGGACGTCCAACCATTCAACGTTACAAAGGTCTTGGTGAAATGAACCCAGAACAACTTTGGGAAACGACGATGGACCCAGAAACACGTACACTTTTACAAGTCTCACTTAAGGATGCGATGGATGCTGATCAAGTATTCTCCATGCTCATGGGTGAAGAAGTTGAACCTAGAAAACAGTTTATTCAAGAAAACGCGATTTACGCGAATAACATTGACGCATAGAAAGGAGCATTCTCATGGATCAAACATTTAATACACAAACATCAAAAACCACAGAAGGTTACGTTAAAGAGATCAATATTTCAAGTGAGATGAAAACCTCCTTCTTGAACTATGCGATGAGCGTTATCGTTTCAAGAGCACTACCCGATATTCGTGATGGGCTAAAGCCCGTTCAAAGACGTATTTTATACGCGATGAATGATTTAGGTATGTCAGCAGATAAACCTCATAAGAAGTCTGCAAGAATCGTCGGTGAAGTTATTGGTAAGTATCACCCACATGGTGATTCATCGGTTTATGATGCCATGGTTCGTATGGCACAACCCTTTAACTACAGAATGCCTTTAATCGACGGGCACGGTAACTTTGGTTCTGTGGATGGTGACGGCGCAGCTGCGATGCGTTACACTGAAGCAAGAATGTCTAAACTTGCAGGTGAGCTCGTTAGAGATTTAGAAAAAAATACCGTTGATTATGTCGATAACTACGATGGATCGGAACACGAACCATCTGTTTTGCCTGCAAGATATCCCAATTTACTCGTCAACGGGTCAACCGGGATTGCAGTTGGTATGGCAACTAACATTCCACCACATAACTTAGGTGAAGTGATCGATGGACTACTTGCCTATATGGAAGATGAAACGATTACGATTGCAGAACTCATGCAATATATCAAAGGTCCAGATTTTCCAACAGGCGGACAAATCCTTGGTTTATCAGGATTACGTCAAGCGTATGAAACAGGCCGTGGTATTATTGCAAATAGAGCG
>MIDA01000009.1:0-215 GCA_001830045.1 Tenericutes bacterium RIFOXYA12_FULL_35_10
GGATTTTGGCTTTATGATGGCGATGTATGCCCAGCCTGTCTGCAAAATTCTGCTGGCGTAGTCAATTTCCAAGGCGAGAAGGCGCTATCCATTAACGGTTTCATGTACCGTGAGTGCGGTATTTTGATCGGATATTTCCTGTGCGAGATATGCACCCTGTTTATCCATGAAAATGCACAGAAGTCCCCGTTTCAAGAAACGCCTTTGCACACGAA
>MIDA01000009.1:259-5548 GCA_001830045.1 Tenericutes bacterium RIFOXYA12_FULL_35_10
TTTTATCCAGATATTGAAGTATCAACGAAAGACATCTTTTTAAATCACAGGATCGACTTTAGCCCCCACCGATTTAATCGTCTATTTACGTTATACATCAATGAAAAATATGATACATTCTTTAATAAAACCTACAATGTCTTAACACCTACGACGCAAAAATGTCATCCTGATTTTGCATTATTTCTACGTAAAGTTCAAAAAATCAATAAGCAAGCCCAGATGAGTGGAAGCGGTTCTACGGTCTATATCTTAACTTTTAAAGAAAATGATACAAAAATCATCAATAAAATTCAAAAATCAGGCCTTAATCCGCTCAAAACAAGTGTAAAACAGTAAAAATTGTTTAAAGTACAAAGGAAATATGCTATAATTTGGGTATAAATCATGGACGTCTTGGAGGGCAAAATGAAAATTACTGATGTGAGAGTAAAGCTTGTTAGCAGTGAAAGCAGACTTAGAGGTGTAGCTACCATTACTTTCGATGAAAGTTTTGTTGTACACGATATACGTATCATTGAAGGCGAAAACGGTATCTTTGTCGCCATGCCAAGCAAAAAAACACCTAATGGCACATTTAGAGATATCGCTCACCCCATTCACGGCGAAATGCGCAAGATGATTGAAGATGCAATTGTTGTTGCGTATAATGAAGCCCTATTAAACCCTGTAACCGAAGAAGAAGAATAAGATCACATGATCACTGTATACGCATAAAATCTTTTTTGCAGTCACCTGCAAGAAGATTTTTTTTTGAGATAAGACATAGAATTAAAAATGACTTTCATGTATAATGAAAGCGAGAGAAAACGAAGGAGTTGTCAAACGTCATGTCCATCATTAGTGGAAAAAAAATTAAGCTGTTCGCACTCAGCTCAAATCGTGCACTAGCCGAGGAAATATCTAAGGCTGCAAATATTGAAATTAGCTCTGTAGATGTTGTTAAATTTGCAGATGGTGAAATTTCAGTTAACATCGAGGATAGCGTCCGTGGACACGATGTTTTTATTGTCCAATCAACTTCAGCCCCAGCGAATGAACATTTAATGGAATTACTGATTATGGCAGATGCATTAAAAAGAGCATCTGCAAAAACGATTACTGTTTTAATGCCATATTATGGATATTCTAGACAAGATCGTAAAGCAAAATCAAGACAGCCTATTACGGCAAAACTGATTGCTGATATGCTTCAGGTGGCAGGAATTACCCGTGTAATCTGTATGGATTTACATGCAGCACAAATTCAGGGTTTCTTTAATATCCCGATTGATAATTTCCCTGCATCACCACTTTTAGCCGATTATTTTCAACATACAAAGAAATTAGAAAATATCGTTGTTGTATCACCGGATCATGGTGGTGTAACAAGAGCTCGAATTTTTGCAAGAACATTTAATGCACCATTAGCCATCATTGATAAAAGACGTCCTGAACCTAATAAGGCAGAAGTCCAAAATATCATTGGTGATGTAGCAGGTAAAATTGCAATTATGGTCGATGATATCATTGATACAGCAGGTACACTTGTTGCTGGAGCTCAAGCATTAATTGATGCAGGTGCAACAAAGGTCTATGCTGCAGCAACTCATGCTGTTTTATCTGGACCAGCCATTGAACGTATTGAAAACTCTCCCATTTCTGAAGTCGTTGTCACTGACACGATCGCATTAGATCCATCCAAAAAATCACCTAAAATCACCCAATTATCCATCGGACCACTCCTTGGTCAATCCATTTTACACATTGTTAAAGATGAGCCAATTAGCCAAATCTTTGATAAAATCCAACATAACGAGAATGCACAATGAAACTTGTCGTAGGTCTTGGTAATCCAGGACTCAAGTATCAAAAAACAAGACACAACATTGGATTTATGGTAATTGATGATATTTTAAAGGATGCAGCTGCACAACCTCGTTTTGATGCAAAATTTAATGCTGAAGTTGCAATTCTAAACGTTGAAGGGAAAAAAGTATGTTTAGTTAAACCCTCAACATTTATGAATTTATCAGGAGAAGCGATTTCAAAAGTGATGCAGTATTATGATATACCCGTCGAAGATCTTTTAGTGATCGTTGATGATGTTAATTTAGAGACAGGTAAACTTAGACTCCGGGAAACTGGTGGTCACGGTGGACATAATGGTCTTAGAAATATTATTGGATTGATCCATACAGAAGCGTTTAAACGTATTCGAATTGGTGTTGATAATAATCCTAATATCCCTTTAGACCAATACGTTTTAGGACAGTTTACACAAGACCAATTAATCACGCTCACTAAGTCGATTCAGCAGTCAAAAGAAGTCGTTGAAATGTTTATTGAAGGCGTGCCTTATAAGGACATTATGACCAAATATAACACGCAATAAAGTAATGGAGTTAACCATGATTGAATGGCTTAAACGATTAAATCATATACAAGAATGGATTAAGAAAACGTCGAAAACGACGTTTTTTAAGTCTTCTAATGACACGTTTAATGCATATTTAACTGCTATTGATTTTAAAGAAAATAACCAAACAGTGGTTGTTGTTACACCTAATTTATACGAAGCTCAAAAATATTATGATGTGCTTTCTCAACTTCTAGATAGCGAAGAAGTTCTTTTTTATCCAGCAGATCAAACACTCACTTCCATGATGGCTTTAGGCAGCCCAGAGTTCAAAAGTGAACGTCTTTATACGTTGAAACAACTCATGACGGGTAAGCCATTTGTTGTTGTAACAACCATGCAAGGTTTATCACTACGTCAATTAAAACCAAACGATTATTTAAATAGTGTTAAAAGATTGAACAAAGATATGACTTATGATTTAGAAAAATTAGTTCAGTATTTGGTGTATAGCGGATTCCAAAGAACATACACGGTTGAAAAACCGGGTGAATTTTCGGTTAGAGGCCATATTTTAGATGTGTTTACGCTTCATCATGAACAACCTTTTCGTATCGACTTTTTTGATGATGTGATCGATCAGATTAAGCTTTTTGATGTCGAAACACAAAGATCTTTTCAAGAAATTGATCATGTTGAAATTGCACCTATTCATGAACTTTTCTATACCGATCAAATGAAGGTGAATGCTGTTCAAAAAATAAGAAAGTTTTTTGAAAACATGAAACTTTCCGAACGCGAAGTGGGAAAATATAGTCAAGACATTGAATGGATTGAAGAGCGTATTAAACTGGATGGGCTTTCAATCTACATTTCTTTTTTCAATGAAGAAAAAACGACACTCTTGGATTTTGCACCTGATTCTAAGCTATATTTCATTGATGTCCATAAAATGAAAATCAATGAAGAACACACATTAAGTGACTTGATGACGTATGCGACCACCATGAATGGTGATCACTTTTTACAAATTCCTTTTAGAATTACACTGGATGAACAATTAAAATATCCCCATATCGAAATCGATAATTTTGGTTTTAATAGTCCTGAACAAGCCTTTGATATCAGTGTTTCATCACTCAATAGCTATCAAGGGAATTTAGAACTTTTTTATCTTGATATCAAAGATATGCCCAATTATCGTATTTTTGTTTCTATGACCCAAAAAACGTTTAAAGATGAACTCACTTCATTTTTAGATAGTAAGCACTTAAATTATGACTTTAACCATAGTGATACGCCTGGCATACATATCATCGAACAACCAAGTTTTGGCGCATTTCAAATCAAAAACGAAAAAGTATGGGTCATTGATGAAACCCAACTTTTTACATATCGCGTAAGACCTGCAATCAGATATCGAAGTGTATTAAATCAAGCGACTAAAATCAGACGTGTTGAAGATTTAACACCAGGTGATTTTGTCGTACACTACGATTATGGTATTGGCCAATATATGGGACTAAAAACGATGGAATTATCTGGCGAGAAAAGAGACTACTTACATATTATCTATTTGAATGAAGAAGCTCTATATGTCCCCATGGATCAGATTGAAATGGTTTTAAAGTATGCGACTCACGATGGAATGCATCCCAAGTTATCTAAACTTGGTGGAAAACAATGGTCTAAGACAAAAGCACAAGTGAGAATGCGCATTAAAGATTTATCAGATCGATTGCTTGCACTATATGCACAAAGACAACAAAGTATTGGATTCAAATTTAATCCAGACACAGAGATGCAAGTATCATTTGAACGTGATTTTATGTATGAAACAACAAAAGATCAACAACGCGCAATCGTTGATACTAAACACGATATGGAACAGGAAAGACCGATGGACCGGTTAATCTGTGGTGATGTTGGTTTCGGTAAAACTGAAGTTGCACTTCGAGCATCTTTTAAAGCAGTGTTAAACCAAAAACAAGTTTTATATCTTGTTCCAACAACCGTTTTAGCAAGACAACATTTTTATACATTTAAAGCACGATTTGAAAAATACGGTGCAAATGTTGCTTTAATGTCGCGCTTTGTAACGCCTAAAAAACAAAAAGAAACTTTGGAACAACTCAAAAAAGGTTATGTTGATGTCGTGATTGGTACACATCGCCTTTTATCACAAGATGTTAAATTTAAGGATTTAGGACTACTCATCATTGATGAAGAGCAACGTTTTGGTGTTGAACATAAAGAGCGTATTAGAGAAATCAAAGTGAATGTGGATACTTTGACACTATCAGCAACCCCTATTCCAAGAACTTTACAAATGTCAATGATGGGTTTAAAAGATCTATCCATGATTGAAACACCTCCAAGAAACAGATATCCAGTGCAAACTTATGTCGTTGAAAGACAAGATGCTTTGGTTAAAGAAGCCATCGTGAGAGAAATAGCTAGAGGTGGTCAAGTTTTCTATTTATTTAATAAAGTTCAAGGCATTGAAGGTGTAGTTCATCGATTACAAAAATTAGTTCCAGAAGCGAGAATTACATTTGCACACGGACAAATGAATCGTGATCAACTTGAAAATGTGCTATCTGATTTTATTGATCACGCGTATGACGTTTTGGTCTCTACAACCATTATTGAAACAGGTGTGGATATCCCTAACACCAACACACTCATTATTCATGATGCTGATCAATTAGGCTTATCACAACTCTATCAGATTAGGGGTCGCGTCGGTCGTAGTGACCGTATTGCTTATGCGTATCTCTTATATGATCAACTTAAGAATATCAATGATGAGGCAAAAAAGAGACTATCTGCAATCCAAGATTTCACTGCACTTGGCAGTGGTTTTAAAATCGCAATGCGTGATTTATCCATACGCGGTGCAGGTGATATCTTAGGTTCAGAACAGTCAGGCTTTATCGATTCAGTAGGTT
>MIDA01000009.1:5554-21111 GCA_001830045.1 Tenericutes bacterium RIFOXYA12_FULL_35_10
TTTACATGAAATTGCTTGAAGAAGCCATTACAGGTATCTCTTTAGACAAACCTAAAGATACTCAAATCGACGAAGTTTATGCACCAAGACACGTTGATCCAACCTATGTATCTCAAGATTCAGTACGTATAGAGATTCACAAACGAATCGCTGAATTAAATCGCATGAAAGATATCGATGATCTAAAACAAGAACTCGCAGATCGTTTTGGTGAACTTGATGCAGATCTACAACTTTACATGTATGAGAAGTTATTTAAAAAACTGTCATCTAAGATAGGTGCGCATAAAACAATTGTAGAATCAAATCAGGTTACACTCGTTTTATCAATGGAAGCATCACAAAAAATTGATGGTAAAAAACTGTTTGAAAAAGCAAATGCATTTATATCACAAGTTAGACTGGGTTATTTAAAAGGACATGTGCACATCACACTTGTAACAAAGTTCGAGAAAAGCCATTGGCTCTATTTATTTGACCTGTTTTTAGATGATTTCATTTATAATTGAGATAGAGGTGATCGAGGTGGCAGTAGATATTTTAAAAATATCAAAGGATGCACGTGAGGCGGCAAAAATATATCCTGACGTTATCAATGCATCCATCGGTATGTTTTATGATGAGGATAAAGCGATTGGAGGAATGCCTACAGTTTCGAATGCAATCAAAAACTTGACTGATGAGGAGATTCTTCCATATCCAGCCGTTGACGGTGGAACTTTATTCAAAAAAAACTTGTTAACATGGGTTTTTGGTCCGTATGAATCAACCATTAAAGACCATTTACACGTTAACGCATGTGCAACACCCGGTGGGAGCGGGGCGATTGCAGCAACTTTCTCAGTTTTTACAAAACCGGAAGAAGCTATTTTTGTTTCAGACATTCGTTGGCAGTACGAACGTTTTGCAGACAGAGCTAAACTATCTTGTTTTGAACATGAACTCTTTGATGGCGATGGTTTTAATTTAAAATCATTTAAAGAAAGATTAGATGAATTATGTCTAAGACAACATCGTGTAATTGTCGTCGTTAATGATCCATGTCATAATCCGACTGGATTTACATTAAGCGAAAAAGAATTTTTATCCATTTTGGATATTCTAAATTCAAAAGTAAATAATGACATTGTTTTCTTATACGACCTAGCTTATCTAGAATTTTCTCACGAAGAAAATAATCGTAAAAAACTGTCGTTTTTACCTAAATTAGAAAAACATGTTACAAGCGTTATTGCATTTTCCGGATCAAAGACATTTGGTGTCTACGGTCTTCGTTTAGGTGCAGCCATTTATTTAGGAAAAGATGAAAAACGCATCGCAAACATTCATATGGCATATGTCAATGAAGCGAGAGGTTCATGGTCAGCAACCCCAACTGCGTCCATCGAACTCTTTAACAAATTTTCAATGATCGAAAATCAAAAAGCGTTTCATCACGATTTAGATAAGATCAATACGCTTGTGCAAAAGAGAAGTCAACTCTTTATTTCTCAAGCAAAAGCGATTGGATTAAAGACGCATCCATTTAGAAGTGGCTTTTATACAGTGGTTTTAACGAAGGATCCTGAAAATGATTATTTGAAACTTGCAGAACATCGTATCTTTGCTGTACCCATGAATGGTGGGGTACGCTTTGCTTTATGCAGTCTTTCATTAAAAGAAATTGATGGTCTTCCTTTAAAGATTAAAACTATTTTGAACTTATAAGTTTTTCGAAGTAAGGGCTTTCATGAAATGACCTGTTTGTGTTATAATAAAAGTATCTTTAACGAGATACTTTTTTATTGATTAAGGGAGAAGAACATGGAAAAAATCGTATTGTTATGTGAAAAAATGGGTATTTCTCAAGAAGAATGTATCCCCTATGGCTTTGACAAAGCAAAAGTTGATTTAAAAGTTTTAAAACGTTTAGAAGGCAAGAAGGATGGCAAACTTATTCTTGTTACTGCAATTAACCCTACACCTGCGGGAGAAGGTAAAACAACCGTATCCATTGGGTTGACACAAGGTTTGAAATATATCGGTAAACGCCCTGTTTTAGCTTTAAGAGAGCCTAGTTTAGGACCAGTCTTTGGTTTAAAAGGCGGAGCTACAGGTGGTGGAAAATCGATTGTTGTTCCATCAGATGATATTAATCTTCACTTTACAGGTGATCTACATGCCATCACAGCAGCAAATAATTTACTTGCTGCATTAATCGATAATCACATGTTTCAAGGCAATGAACTTGGCATTGAAACAGTGACGTGGAAACGTTGTATGGATATGAATGATCGTAATTTAAGAGACATCGAAACGGTACAACGCAAAGATGGTTTTATTATTACCGCAGCCAGTGAAATTATGGCAATTTTAGCACTTTCTACAGATTTGATGGATCTAAAAAATCGGATTAACCGTATCTTGATTGGTTATAACAAAGAAAGCCGTCCTTTATACGTTTCTGATCTAGGTGGAGCTGATGCGCTTACGTGGTTATTAAAGGATGCGTTAAACCCTAATTTAGTACAAACAATTGATGGTGTTCCGACATTCGTACATGCGGGTCCATTTGCAAATATTGCGCACGGTTGTAACTCGATTGTTGCAACCAAGTTAGCATTAAAACTGGGCGAGTATACAGTCACTGAAGCAGGATTTGGTGCTGATTTAGGTATGGAAAAATTCTTAGATTTAAAGATGCCACATCTTGGCAAACAAGTGGATACAATCGTTATTGTGACAACTTTAAGAGCTTTAAAATCGCATGGTGGAGCAGAAAAATTCTCTGAACCAAATTTAGAAGCTATGAAAAAAGGTTTACCTTTATTGGAAAAACATTTAGACAATATTAAACGTATTGGATTGCCATGTGTTATCGCTGTTAATCACTATGATAATGATGTGAAAGATGAAGTCGATTATATCTTGAATTGGGCAAAAGAAGAGGGGCATAACATTGCTTTATGCGATGGATTCTCTAAAGGTGGCGAAGGCATGGTTGATTTAGCTAACATCGTTGTTAAGCTTGCTGATCAAACGTCAGAATATCATCCAATCTATCATAAAGAAGATAGCCCAAGAACAAAGATTGAAACGATTGCTAAAGATATTTATGGTGCAAAAGAAGTTGTATTTACTAAAAAAGCGCAAGCACAATTAGAATCTTATGAAGCATTAGGATGGAATCTTCCTGTATGTATGGCAAAAACACCATTATCCATTACAGGAGATCCTACAATCCACGGTTTACCTGAACCATTCACATTAAATATTTCAGAAATTCGTCCATCACTTGGAGCTGGTTTCTTGGTTGCTTTAACGAAAGGCATTATGGTTATGCCAGGTTTAAACAAAACTCCGCGTGCACTCAACATTGAAATTGATGCATCAGGAAATGTGAAAGATAAGGAGTAAAAATAATGATTATCCTTGATGGATTTGGTGTAGCAAATGAAAGAAATAAAAAATTAAATCAACATATTTTAGAACATATCCAAAAAGGAAATCGCCGTCCACACCTTTCAATTATTTTGATTGGTGAAAATCCGGCTTCTTTATCGTACGTCAAAGGTAAAGGAAAAGCATGTGAAGTTGCTGGAATCGATCATAAATTACATCATCTACCAGACGATGTTACCTTTAATGAGGTTTTATCCTTAATTCAATCACTTAACAAAAATCCAAATGTGGATGGTATGATTTTACAATTACCTATCCCTAAACATTTAGATGAAAACACGTTGATTGATGCCATATCAAAAGATAAGGATGCTGATGGTTTCCACGTGATTAATCAAGGGAATCTCTACCAAAAGAAACCCACCATTCAACCCGCAACACCTAAAGGTATTATGACATTACTAGCGCACTATAACATTTCTATTTCTGGACTTGATGCAGTGATTGTTGGACGTTCGAATATCGTTGGTTTTCCTGTGGCACGTTTGCTTATGGACCAAGGAGCTACGATTACGGTATGTCATCGTCAAACTAAGGATTTAGCAAGTCATACTAGAAAAGCAGATCTCCTTGTGGTTGCATCGGGTAAACCTCATCTTGTTACTAAAGACATGATTAAACCAGGAGCAATCATTATTGATGTTGGTGTCAATCGTGTGGATGGTAAACTTGTGGGCGATGTTGATTTTGAAGGTGCAAAAGAAGTGGCAAGTTATATCACACCCGTACCACGTGGGGTGGGTCCAATGACGATCAATGCACTTCTTGAAAATACGTACGAACTTTATTTAAAGCACATCTAGATAACGATTGATTAAATTTTTCTTTACTTCAATCAATTGGCTTGTTATAATGATGATGTATTTAATTATCGTATAAGTTATCCTAAAAAGGTGATAACGTTTCTACCGCAATGCCGAAAAATTGCGACTACGATCATTAAGCATATTTAGGGGTTGTTTGATTGTTCGTAGCCTATACAGGTACTTAAATACACTTGGGGACGCAAAATAGGGGATAAGTAGTATCTTAACCGTTTGCATCTCGAAGAAGAACACCCAGATCTAAAGGGTGTTTTTTTTGAGCCCAAATCGTGATAAAATGAATATAGGTTAAAAAAGGAGCCTGATTATATGAATATATGGCATGACATTGATCCATCACGTATTAATCCTGATCAATTTATCGCAGTCATTGAAATATCCAAAGGCAGTAAAAAGAAGTATGAACTCGATAAAGAAACAGGGATGATCATTTTAGACCGCATTTTATTCACGTCAACCCATTATCCTGCAAATTATGGATTTATTCCTAGAACATATGCAGGAGATAATGACCCTCTTGATGTGCTCGTCCTTTGCCAAGAAGATATTGAACCATTAAGCTTGGTGAAGTGTTATCCGATTGGTGTCATGAAGATGATTGATTCGGATGAGATTGATGAAAAAATCATTGCTATACCGATAGGTGACCCATCATTAACACAGTATAAAGACATTAGTGAATTACCAGCCCATTTACTGACTGAAATGGGACACTTCTTCGAAGTTTATAAGTCACTTGAAGGAAAGAAAACGTATATTTTAGATATTGAAGGAAAAGATGCTGCAAAAAAAATTATTTTGCAAAGCATACGTACCTATGAAGAAAAATTTGGAAAATAAAGGGTGTTAAAACATGGGAAGAGCATTTGAAGTACGTAAGGTAGCTATGGCGAAAACGGCTGCCACAAAAAGTAAACTCTATGCGAAATTTGGTAGAGAAATCTATTTAGCAGCAAAATCAGGAACACCAGATCCAGATACCAATCAAACGTTGAAACGTATGATTGAAAAAGCAAAAAGAGAACAAGTTCCAGCAGATGTTATCAAGCGTAATATTGATAAAGCTAAAGGTGGCGGAGAAGATAATTTATCATCTATTCGTTACGAAGGTTTTGGACCTGGTAATTCGATGTTAATCGTTGAATGTTTAACGGATAATGTGAACCGTACGATTTCTGAAGTCAGAAACTGTTTTACAAAAACAGGTGGAAAACTAGGAATCTCTGGTTCAGTAGTTCATCAGTTTAACCATCAAGCTGTATTTTCGATGAAGGGTATTACTGAAGATGAAGTTTTAGAAATTTTAGTATTAAATGATTTAGATGTTAGTGACATTGAGACTGATGAAGAAGGTGTCACCATCTATAGTGATGCGACTAATTTTTCAGCAATTCGTATCGCATTTAATGAAGCAAGACCAGAACTTGATTATGACACTGAACAAATCATGTGGTTACCCATTATGGAAACAACATTAACCGATCAAGATGATCAAGATAAATTTGAACGTCTGATGAACATGCTTGATGAACTTGATGATGTTCAAGATGTTTATCATAATGTAACGTTATAAAGAGTATTTCTAAATACGATTCATCAATACTAAAAAAACATAAAAATGTTTAGTAAAGACAGGTTTCTTATCCATGAAAACTGTCTTTTCATTTGCTTGTTATTATGTTATAATAATTTGAGGAATATTCGAGGAGGACAGAATGGGCTTATATGATACAGATCCAATCATCGATGCCATCATCCTGAAAGAAAAAAATAGACAGGAAGAACATATCGAGTTGATTGCTTCTGAAAACTTTGTTTCACAAGCGGTATTAGATGCTCAAGGTTCGATTCTGACGAACAAATACGCGGAAGGTTATCCTAAAAAACGTTATTATGGCGGATGCGAATTTGTTGATGAAATTGAATCGTTAGCTATTGAAAGGTTGAAAGCATTATTTCAAGTCAAATATGCAAATGTTCAACCTCATTCAGGTTCTCAAGCAAACATGGCAGTGTATATGGCACTGATGAATCCGGGTGATCGATTACTTGGCATGTCACTTGCAGAAGGCGGTCATTTGACCCATGGATTTAATTTGAATTTCTCTGGCAAGCTCTATCAATCTTTTTTCTACGGTGTTGATGAGAAGACAGAATGTATTGATTATGATCGCGTTTTAGAAATTGCTTTGGAAGTAAAACCCAAAGTCATTGTTGCAGGAGCAAGTGCATACTCAAGAATCATTGATTTTAAACGATTTAGAGAAATTGCAGATGCAGTGGGTGCTTATCTACATGTTGATATGGCACATATTGCAGGACTTGTTGCAGCGGGTGTTCACCCATCACCGTTTCCTTATGCACATGTTGTATCATCAACAACGCATAAAACATTAAGAGGACCACGTGGTGGAATCATATTAACCAATGATGAAGACATCGCTAAAAAAATAGATAAAACAGTTTTCCCTGGTATTCAAGGTGGTCCATTGATGCATGTGATTGCAGCAAAGGCGGTTGCTTTTAATGAAGCTTTGAACCCAGATTTTATTGAATATCAAAAACAAGTCGTTAAAAACGCACATGTTCTATCATCTGAATTAATTTCTTTTGGATACCGTGTTGTTAGCGGTGGCACAGATAATCATTTGATGCTTGTCGATGTGAAAAGTAAACATCAAATGACAGGTTTAGATGCTGAAAGATTATTACATAAAGTATCGATTACGTGTAATAAGAATGGCGTTCCATTTGATAAAGAAAAACCAGCATATGCTTCTGGTATCCGTCTTGGAACACCTGCGGTGACCACAAGAGGATTTAAAGAAGATGATATGAAGTTAGTTGCAAAGTGGATTGATCAAGCACTCATTCATCGCAACGAACCTGAAAAATTATTAGAAATTAAAGAACAAGTAATTTCATTAACAAAGAAATATCCATTATACAGGAAGGGAGTATAACGAAATATGATTGCTAAAACGAAGTATATTCCAGATGGCAAGAAAGCACTCAAGGAATTACCTATTATTCACTACCTTGATGCAGAATATGTTTATTATCCTGTGACCAGTGCACGCTGCCCTGAAGGTGAAACGTGCGTACGCGGCGGACAATTTGTCAAGGTCGGCGAAGTCGTAGGAACAAGAAAGGGTGCCTTTTTTGAACAACCCATGCACGCTACAGTGAGTGGTGAGGTGGTTGGTAATGAAAAGCACATCGACAATAGCGGAAAAGTGGTTGACTGCTTAATTGTCAAAAACGACAAAAAGTATGACTTGCATCCTTCAATTGTTGAAAGAACAGATGTAGAAATTGCAAAACTAACAAAAGAAGATTACATTCAAATTGTTAAGGATGCGGGTTTAGTTGGATTGGGTGGAAGTGCATTTCCCACCTACATTAAACTTGACACCAAAGATCCAATTGACGTTGTCATTGCAAATGGTGTTGAATGTGAACCTAATTTGATTGCAGACTATTCTGTCATGATGAATTACCCACGCGAAATCATTAAAGGGTTAATTTATGCGATGAATGCTTCAGGTGCAAAACGTGGGGTCATTGCAATTAAGAAAAAGTATAAAGAAATTGAAGAACGTTTAAAGTTTGTTCTTCAAGAATTTACTGAATATGATATTACCGTTGAAACCGTTGGGAACTATTACCCACAAGGGTGGGAATTGGCCATGATAAAGAATGCACTCGGCATTAAAATTCCTCAAGGACAATTGTTGTCTAAATATGGCGTTTTAAACTTTAACGTTTCAACACTTCAAAGTATCTATAATGCAGTTAAGAAACGCTTACCTGTTTTAGAAAGACTTTTCACCATTAGTGGTGATGGCATTCATAATAAGAGCTTTAGAGCCCGTATTGGAACACTTGTGACCGATTTAATTGAACTTGCTGGTGGTTATAAAGATGAAGAACAACCCAAAGTCATGGTGCTTGGTGGACCGATGATGGGGACAAACATCTTACGCGATGATGTTGTCATGACACACACGACAACAAGTTTAATCGTGATGAATGAAAAGCTCGAAAAAGAGGAACCTTGTGTTCACTGTGCTTCATGCGTTTACTCGTGTCCAGTAGAAATTCAACCTGTACAAATTATGAACGCGTATAAGACACGTGACAAAGATGCACTCAAGATGCTTGAAGTGAATAAATGTATTGAATGCGGACTTTGCTCGTATGTATGCCCATCAAAGATTCACTTGACAGAATACATGCGTAACGGCAAACGTTTCGCTGGTAAGTAGGAGGACGCTATGCAAACTATAAAACAAACAAGTCCCTATATTCGTAAAGACGTTAGCACAAAACGGATGATGATCGATGTGCTCATCGCATTAATCCCCGTGGTTGCTTTCTCTATTTACCGTTTTGGTTTTGATGCGATTTTAAGAATTGTTGTCTCACTTGTCGTGATGATTGGTCTTGAAGCCCTTATTTTTGGTATAACTCATAAACCAGGTAAAGCTGAAAAGTGGTTAGAGAAAGTCAAATCACGCTTCGCAGATTATACGATTAACAATGTGACTGCTCCTGCGGTCAGTGCGATTATTTTTGCGATGCTGGTACCAAGTAAATTACCGATTTATGCCGTTATCGTTGGGGCATCATTCGGTATTGTGATTGCTAAAATGCTTTTTGGTGGTCTTGGATCAAATATCTTCAACGTAGCCGCAGCTGGACGTATTTTCATTGCGCTAGCCATTACAAGTATGTTTGATGGTACGTATGTTGGTGTTGATTTAGTTGCTGGTGCAACCGCACTTACTGCATTCCGTTCAGGTTTAGGTTTCCCAGGCGTACTCAACAGTTATTCACTGACTGAACTTTTCTTTGGATATATTCCAGGAGCTATGGGCGAAATCAATAGTGCTGCTATTCTTATAGGTGCAGCTTACCTTTTAATTAGAAAATCAGCAGATTATCGTGTCATGTTATCAACTGGTTTGACATTTGCTGTTTTAATGTTTTTCGCAGGATTAAAACTTTATCCCGACATGGCACTCGAGTTTGTTTTATTCCATTTATTCTCTGGTGGTTTAATGTTTGGTTTAGTCTTTATGGTTACAGATCCAGTGACTTCACCAGTAACACGTCCAGGAAGATGGTTATATGGCTTACTCGTTGCAGTAGTCGTTGTTTTAATACGTTTATTTGGAGCATACCCTGAAGGTGTTGCATTCGCAATCTTATTTGCGAATATGTTTGTCCCACTCATTGATTATCCAAAATGGGCAACCAATAAGATTAAGCCTGCGTTCGTCGTAAGTTTTGTCGTCTTACTAGCTGTCTTTAGCTTAGTGGTATTCTTCGGTGTAGGAGGTACTGTCTAATGAAAAAATTATTTGAAAAAGATATGTTTCGCTATACCTTCGTATTGACTATGGTTGCGATTGTATGTGGTTTGATGATTGGCGGTATGAATGCTTTAACTGCTCCAATTATTGCACGCAATTTACAAGAAGCAGAAAATAGAGCGTATCAAGAAGTTCTTCCGGAAGGTGAATCATTTGATAAATTAGAACTTGTTACTGGCGTTCCAGCGACCATTCAAAGTGCTGTTGTTGGGCTTGATGGAACTAACAAGATTGTTGGTTACATCTATACAGCAAACGGAACTAACCAACATGGTTCGATTTCAATTGTTATCAGTGTTGATGCGAGTGGTAAGATCATTGGTGCAAGTATTTTATCAATCAACCAAACCAAAGGTATCGATGATACTGCGAACAATTTACAAAGTTTTGTTGGTACACAAATTGGAGATAATAACCCCATTGGTGATATCACATCCGGTGTTACAAACAGTTTGAATACCGTTAAAGCACTTCTTACTGATATTTCTGTTGCACATGGTTTACTTGCTGATGTTCCTGCTGATCCTTATGTTGATGCATTTGGTGAGGGTTATCAAATTGTTCAAGATAATACATTCGTACCAACTGCGAATATCACACAAAAAGATGATATTAAAAATGCTTCCAATGAAACGGTTGGTTACATTTACACATTAGCTGGTACTGGTGACTACAGTAATGGTGAAGAAATTGTTTCAGGACATGGTATTACCATTAAAGTTGTTTTCGATGCAGACCTTGATGTTGTCTTAGTTGAAGTTCCTGAAGATCTATATGGTCATACAGGTGGAAACAGAAGAACAAAAATTCAAAATTACCTAAATGAATTGATTGGTTTCAAAGCTAATCAGTTTGATACGATTTTAAATGATTCAGGTGACCTTGTATCAGGGGTTACTTATACAAAAGATTTAGTCGACATCTTGATTGATGCGCTTGTGGAAGAGGTGAACTAAGATGCGTATGAATAAACAAAACCTCTGGTTACTCATTAACACAGGTATTATCTTAGTTTTAACAGCTATTTTCCTTGTTCTTAATACAACATCCATTCCAAAAGAACCTAAAGATTTCTTATTTGGAAAAGTAATCGAGCTTAGGAATCAAACCGATGTAGAACGTGCGCCACTTACAGGATCTTATGCCATTGTTGATTATAAAGAAGAAGCCTATTCAGGCGACACATTTTTAGGCACTGTATATAATGTCAAAATTAGAAATGGCTACACATTAAGTGAAGATTATGAATTTGGATTTATCGAATTACTCGTAGCAATCGATCCAGCTGGAAAAGTTTTCGTTCAAGTCGTTGAACTTAACCAATCCGATTGGACTGTTAAAGGCATTCAAGCATACATCTATGATACATATCAAGGCATTGCTTATGGTAATGTTTCAGGTATTCCTTCATACGATGCTGCTGATATCACAGCGGGTGTAACTGCAACAGATAGTACAGGCGCTATTAAAGATATCATTCAAAAAGCAATCGATATTCATTATGATTTAATCGTTGATGATCCATTCGTTACCATTTATGGTGAAGGTTATGTGATGACTAATGATGAAACATTTGTTGCTACTACTTATGTTGTTAAACGTGAAATTGTTAAAAATGCATCAAATGTTGATCTCGGTTATGTTTATACATTAACCGGTGCTGGTGATTATGATAACGGTCAAGAAGTCGTTTCTGGGCATACGGTTACCTTGCAGGTTGCATTCAATGCTGATGATGAAGTCCTTGGCGTAGTTATTCCTGAAGAACTTTATGGTCATACATATGGTACACGTTCTGCAAAAATTCAAAGCTACCTTGATTTACTTGTTGGTAAAACAGTGAGTGAATTTGTAACAACATTAAATGGTGGAGCTGATTTAGTTGCTAATGTAACAGGCACTAAAGATCTTGTTGACATCTTAATTGATGCACTGATTCAGGAGGTGAACTAAGATGACTGAAGCAAAAAAAGTTCCTGCTAAAAAAGCAGAACCCGTAGTTGAAAAAGAACCTTCGTTGTGGGAAATTTTCACTAAAGGTATTTGGAAAGAAAATGGCATTTTTGTTATGGTCCTTGGTTTATGTCCATCACTTGCTGTAACATCAACTTTTGAAGGTGCACTTGGTATGGGCATCTTAGTTGTCTTGGTATTAACAATGACGAATACCTCTGTTTCGCTTATTCGAAAAGTTGTACCAGATACCGTCCGTATTCCAGTTTATGTCATTATTATTGCTACTGAAGTTACCATTTTAAAGATGCTAGTTGATGCGTTTGCACCAGCACTTGCCAATGAACTTGGCGTGTTTATTGCACTTATTACGGTTAACTGTGTTGTCTTTGGACGTGCAGAATCATTTGCATCAAAAAATAATGTTCCAAGAGCATTACTTGATGGTGTTGGCGTTGGTATGGGTTTTGCTTTATCACTCATGATCATTGGTTTCTTTAGAGAATTTTTAGGAACTGGTGCGATTGTCTTAGGTAAAACTTTACCACTCGGATTTGAATACGTTGTATTTGAAGGACTTGGTTTAGGTAAATATGCATTCCAAGTACTCGTTCAACCACCAGGAGCATTTATGGTTATTGGTATTATTCTTGCTATTATCACAGCTTCAAAACAAGCGAAAGGGGTTAAAAAATAATGAACTTAATTGCTATTTTAATCTCTTCAATGATTATTAATAACATCGTACTGATGCAGTTCTTAGGACTCTGTTCATTCTTTGGTGTGTCTACCAAGATGAAGTCAGTTGTCGGTATGGGACTTGCAGTTATTACAGTTATTTTCTTATCTGCTGTAATTACCTTTCCACTTTATAAATACGTACTTGTTGAACTCAACATTCAATACATTGATACGATTGCATTTATTTTAGTTATTGCATCACTTGTTCAATTAACTGAACTTGTTATTAAACGTTTTAGCCAAAGCCTTTATAAAGCACTTGGTGTATATCTACCTTTGATTGCAACCAACTGTGCGGTATTAGGTGTCGCATTAACAAACGTAGCAACCCCACAATCATATCCTGAAGCATTAATGTTTGCATTAGGTTCAGGTATGGGTTATGCGTTTATCATTATTACATTTACAGCAATTCGTCTTCGCCTTGATTCTGCCAACGTACCCAAGGCAATGAAGGGCTTACCGATTGCATTTATCACTGCAAGCTTGATGGCAATGGCATTCATGGGATTATCAGGTATTATCTAATGCCATACTTAATTGTTGTTGGAATGATCTTAGCTTTTATTTCAATATACATGGGTGCGATGTATTTAAATGCAAAAGTTGCTATTCCTGAATCATGCAAAGAAGCTTATTTAGAAGCTCAAACCTGTGAGTCATGCTCATCAAAAAGTGGGAGATCTTCTTGCAGCTTTAATGATGCTCTTGAGTTTATGAAGGAGGTCAAATTATGATTGAAGCATTACTTCCGTTTATCATTTTAGGAGGACTTGGTATTTTACTTGGCGTTGTTTTATCACTTGCAAATCGATACTTACAAGTTCAAGAAGATCCTAGAATTGATGAAGTTGAAAAATTATTACCCAACTATAACTGTGGTGCATGTGGAACTCCAGGTTGCCGCGCATTCGCTACCGGAATTCTTAACGGAGAAGTTAAAAACATCTCACGTTGCAAACCAGGTAAAGTTGAGAAGCATTTTAACCCGATTTTAGCCTATCTTAAAGATCATCCAAATCCAGATGGATCTATCGTTGATGTAAAGATTTAGGACAATTTTTGTCCTTTTCTTTACTTTATGAAACTGAATAAGAATTGAGGAATGCCCGTGAAAAAAGGGATATTAATCATCGTATTGATTTTCGGTCTATTAGTGCTTTCAGCGTGTAAAAAGCCTGTAGCTTTCACATTTAATTTCTATGAGTACATGGATACATTTATCAATGTTAGCCTGTATGCAGAAAGTGAAAGCGATGCAGAAAACATGAAGCAAGAAATCGAAGATATTTATGCGATGTATCATGAATTAACAAATAATTACGAAGACTTATCATTTGGTTCAACCTATAAGGAAAATATTTTCACGATCAATCAAAAGATCAATGAAAATATTGAAATTGATCGAGAACTTTATGAGGTTTTAGAAGAAGCTATCCGACTCAACATCTTAACAGATGGTTATTTTGATATATCCATTGGCAAAATGGTTGATGTATGGAAAGATGTTATTTCAAATGACGTCGATGGTTACATGCATAATGAAGTACCTGAATCTGTTTTCCAAGGTATTCTTGATGACCTTGTAGACATTGAAGTCGTTGAAGAGCCATTTATCTTAACTGAAACTGATGGGAAGTATTATGTTCGACTTACACATGAAGATGTCAAACTTGATTTAGGTGCTCTTTCAAAGGGGTATGCGACACAAGTCGTTTATGACTACTTAATTGAACAAGGTGTAGAATACTTTTCAATTACTGCCGGAAGTAGTTCTATTTCGATTGGAAAAAAAATAGATCGTAAAACAGAAATGTTTCATATATCTCTTGCTAATCCTGTTGAAAGTGGACAAACCTATGGCATGATTTATGTGCAAAATAAAGCGATTAATACAAGTGGAAACTTTGAACAATATTTCCTCTATGAGGGACTTAGATACCATCACGTTATTTCACCAAAGACGAAGATGCCAGCTCAGTATTATCACACCGTCACCTTAGTAGGTGAGGATGCAGGTTTACTCGATGCACTATCAACGGCACTTTTTTCAATGAACGAAGAAACGTTTGAAGCATTTATAACAAACCACCAAGAAGAGTTAAATCTCGAGGTGATCAGATTTAATTATGATGAAACGGTGTCTACGTATTTAATGGATACAGTATTTGAGGAGTTTTAATCATGAAGAAAGTGAACAATCAAAAGAGAAGAGACATCATTTTAATCGGATTGTTATTCATCTTATTAGGTGGCACTTTTGTGTTGTTCAATATGCTGGCATTTAAAGATGATGCTGCAATGGCACATGTTTATTACGGTAATTCAACAGATCCTATCGTGAGCATCGACTTCACCAAACAGACGGTTGAAAAATTTTATGATCAAGAAGTACCGTCAACATTTACATCAACTTTCCCCATGATTGATGAAAATCAACAAACAATCACATTATTAGGAGATTACACCATTAACGGTGTACGTCAAATTGTTGTTATTCAATATAATTTTGAGCGAAGAAGTGTTCAAATCATTCAAGAAGAAAGTCCAAATAATATTTGCAGCAGAGAAGGAGAATCAACAGGATGGCCTTTAATTTGTCTACCCAATCGTATACGCGTTGAGTTTGTCACAAATCAAGGCGATTTCACTGTTTAATATCGCATGAAAAAAACAAGAAAAATGACATTGCTAGCTAATTTTCTAGCGATTGCCATTGTTTTAAATATAATTGAATCAGCGATACCAGTGATTCCAGTGCCTGGTGCAAAACTTGGATTTGCGAATGTTGTGACTTTGATTGTTTTATATGTCTACACGTTCAAAGACTCATCTATTTTAACAATTTCAAGAGTCTTACTTGTTTCGCTATTAACTGGGAAACTGTTAGGTCCTGTTTTCTACATGAGCATGTCTGGTGCAATTCTTGCTATGCTTGCTATGGGTTTTTTTAAGAAACTTAATTTCTTTGGTATACTTGGCGTTAGCGTATTAGGATCTGTTTTTCACTGTATAGGACAAGTGATTGGGGGCTATTTTGTTATTGGTAGTACAGCAATAGTTCTCTATCTTCCAATTATGCTCTTTTTAAGTATTCCAGCAGGGGTTGTTACTGGACTTATTGCACAACGCTTTTTAAAGATTTGGGAGACATGGAATAGGGAGTTACAATAAAACATATTTTTGTGATAATTGCTTGATTATTCACATTTTGAATGAT
>MIDA01000010.1:0-14421 GCA_001830045.1 Tenericutes bacterium RIFOXYA12_FULL_35_10
AGTTTTTCGCTTCAGGCATACCTAAAATCGAAGTGTTTTTATCAAAGCGTAGTCGGTATGGTTTCTTTTCATAACTAAACCATGTCGAATTTCCACGACCTCTGATTTTCGCTTCATTGGTTTCATGTTCAATAACGAGTTCACCATTTTTGATCGTTTCAACTTTCACTTCAACCGCTTGATAAACTTCTTTTTCAATGGAGTCAATACCATAAGGAACTTGTAAATAAATCTTTGTTTCTTGGTATCCGGATTCTCTTGATAGAAGCGTTACATCTTTTTGAAATGTTTGTTCAGATGTTCCTCTTTTAACGGTAACTTCCATTAATACATTGGTATCATAAAATGGTGCATCATACTGAAAAACATCCTGATAAACTTGATCAGAAACTTGATATGAGACATCGTAGCCATCTTCTAAATCAATCGTGAAATTAGCATTGATTTGATCTGGTATTTGATTTAAAACCGTTGACTCAAAACTTAAGATTTCTTCATCATAATCTTTAAGTGCATCACATGCTTGTAATGTGAGTACGATTGTTGCTAATAATAGAATCCATAATTTTCTCATATTCACCTATGAAAAAGCATAGGAATACCTATGCTAATTAAAATATCCAACCATAAGTTGTGATAGTTTAACCATCACCTCAGATAGTAAATGTGCAATTGCTAACGCACCTAAAAAATAAGCAGTTTTAATCTCCCAAAGTTTGAATTTTTCAAACTTATTTTCGATATGAAGTGCTCTAAGCACTCTGAGTGATAACGCAAAGAAAATAATCAGCGATGTGAAATAAATCAGTTCATCCATAAGATAATACCTCCTTAAAGTTGACCTGCCTTACTTTTCATAATGTTTTCCTTTAATTCTTTTTCTAACTTAAAGAAATCGATGCTTTCTTTTTTTGTTAATTCTAGTTTTTCTTTTTTCATCGCATCAAAGGCATGTTTGGCTTGTTCAAGTGTTTTTCCCATTTGAGCTTCAAGCGCTAAAATCGATAACGTGTGATCTCTAAATTCAACGACAGCTTGTTCAATGACAAGAAATGTTTCTTCTTGCCCATGATCTAGCTTGACATAGCCTTCTTTGACAGAAATCACGATGGGAATATGGTTATCGAGGATACCAACTTCACCATCTTGGCTTTTTACAACCGCAAAATCGATTTCATCAGTTAACGTTTTCCCCTGTTGGGTGAGCACTTTAAAAATCATAATGTTTTCGCCTTCTTAATTGCATCATCGATGGTACCTACCATCATGAATGCATCTTCAGGAAGGTTATCATGTTTACCTTCAATGATTTCTCTAAATCCACGAATCGTTTCCTTTAAAGGAACAAACGAACCAGGAACACCCGTAAACTGTTCAGCAACGTGAGTGTTTTGAGATAAGAATGTTTGTAAACGTCTTGCACGATGGACAATCAGTTTATCTTCATCGGTTAATTCATCCATACCTAAGATGGCAATGATATCTAAAAGTTCATGATAACGTTGGATCATCTTTTGTACAGTACGTGCAACTTCATAGTGTTCTTTACCTACAATGTGAGGTGCGAGTGCACGTGAAGTTGATGCGAGTGGGTCAACGGCAGGATAAATACCGATTTCTGTTAATTTACGGGATAAGTTTGTTGTCGCATCCAAATGCGAGAACACTGTTGAAGGTGCTGGGTCTGTGTAGTCATCTGCAGGAACGTAAATCGCTTGGATGGATGTAATCGATCCATGCTTCGTTGATGATATACGTTCTTGTAAACGGCCCATTTCAGTCGCAAGTGTTGGTTGGTAACCAACTGCTGAAGGCATTCTACCTAAAAGCGCTGAAACTTCACTACCTGCTTGAATAAAACGGAAAATATTATCGATGAATAATAAGACATCCGTCTTTTCTGTATCTCTAAAATATTCAGCCATCGTTAAACCAGTTAAACCAACACGCATTCTAGCGCCTGGTGCTTCATTCATTTGTCCAAAGACAAGTGCTGTTTTATCGATAACGCCAGATGCAGTCATTTCTTGGAATAATTCATAACCTTCTCTTGTACGTTCGCCAACCCCAGCGAAAACCGAGATCCCTTGACGTTCTTGTGCGACGTTATGAATGAGTTCTTGAATTAATACGGTTTTACCAACACCGGCACCACCGAATAACCCAATCTTACCACCCTTAATATAAGGTGCAAGTAAGTCAATAACTTTAATACCAGTTTCTAAAATTTCAATTTCAGAAGATAGTTCATGAAATGGAGGAGCAGGACGATGAATACTCATTCTCGGTGCATCTTCAATTGGTTTACCATCATCAATCGGTTCACCTAATACGTTAAAAATACGACCTAATACAGCCTTTCCAACGGGTACTTGTACAGGACTACCTGTCGCCTCAACAATCAAATCTCTTCTTAATCCTTCAGTTGGTTCAAGTGCAATTGTGCGGCACACATTATCACCTAAATGTAATGCGACCTCAAGAGTCACTTTCTTATCCCCATTCATCACGATGAGTGCATCATAGATGGCGGGCAATTTATCTTCAAAATAAACGTCAACGACGGGTCCGATCACCTGTGTAATTTTTCCTTGCATCGGTCTTTCCCTCCTAAACATTGGAGCCATTGACTACGTCAATCAGCTCTGATGTGATTTCTTGTTGACGTGCACGATGATACATCGTATGCAATCTGTCAACAATATCATTTGCATTATCTGTCGCATTTTTCATCGCAACCATTCTAGATGCATGCTCAGAGAGCTTTGCATCGGCAAGTGCGGTGAAAATGCGTGATTCAATATATATTTCCATGGTTTGGTCGATCACTTCTTCAGCAGGTATATCATAGATATAATCAATTTTTGAAGGATCTGGTTTATCCAAAACGACAGGTAATATCATTTCTTTATGTACTTCTTGGGTTGCTGTATTAATATAATGACTATGCATCAGAATAACTTCATCAATAACCTTGCTCATAAACACATCTTTAATCACGGTAGCATACTGTCTAAAAGACATGGTTGTCACATCATCGCGGTTATAAATAATCTCTTGATTGACTAAAGGGAGTTTATTCTTTTGTGCAAAATAGAACCCTTTTTTGCCCAGTACAACCACCTGATAACTTTCTTTGGATAAAGACTTCACTTCTTCTAAAAATGCTTTAAACAGGTTATTATGATATGATCCACATAAACCACGATCAGATGTAATTAAAACATAAAGTTTCTTTTCACCTGCAGATGGTTTCATCATGTGATGCGTCTCATCCATGGTATGACCTGCATACGCTAAAATATCTTCAATCTTTTCTACGAAAGCTTTCGCGTGATTTTCGAGTTCTGTTGCCTTTTTAATTTTGGATAATGCAATGTTATGCATCGCTTGCGTGATGGATGATGTCTTTTTGACAGCATTCATCCGAAGCTTAATATCCTTTAATCCCATTAGATTAACCTCTTCAGATTAGCAATAAACTGATCAAGTTCTTTCTTATCGGGCAATGTTTTTGTTTCTACAAGGCTCTTATGAATTTTCTTACCTAAGTCATTCATCTTTAAACCTTGATTGATTTCATATTCTAATGCTTTGACTTGTTCTAAGTTTAAATCATCCATATGTCCTTCCGAAAGTGCATAAATGGTGACGATTTGAGTTGGCATTTGAACAAGTTCATGAACGTCTTGTTTCAAGAGTTCAACAGTCTTTCTACCTCTTTCAAGACGCTTTTTAGCACTTGGGTCGAGATCTGAACCAAATTGAGCAAATGATTCAAGTTCGCGGTAATTCGCTAAGTTAATACGTAACGTACCGGATACCTTCTTCATTCCTTTCCATTGTGCAGCACCACCAACGCGTGATACCGATAAACCGGCATTAATCGCTGGACGAATACCCGAATAGAAAAGTTCAGCTTCTAAGAAGATCTGACCATCTGTAATGGAAATAACGTTTGTAGAAATATAGGCTGAAATATCGCCTGCTTTCGTTTCAATGATGGGAAGTGCGGTGATTGAACCACCACCTAAAGCATCATTTAAACGTGCAGAACGTTCTAATAATCTTGAATGTAGATAGAAGACATCCCCTGGATAAGCCTCTCTTCCTGGTGGACGACGTAATAATAATGACAATTCACGGTATGCGACCGCATGTTTTGATAAATCATCATACACAATTAAAACATCTTTGCCTTGTTCCATGAAGTATTCACCCATGGTAACACCTGCAAATGGTGCTAAATAAAGAAGTGTGCCTTCTCTAGAAGCCCCAGCAGAAACAACAATGGTATAATCCATCGCTTGGTGTTGATGAAATAATTGAACAAGGGATGACACAGATGATTCTTTTTGACCAATGGCAACGTAAATACAAATCGTGTTTTTACCTTTTTGATTCAAAATGGTATCCACAGCAAGTGTTGTTTTACCTGTTTGACGGTCACCAATAATAAGTTCTCTTTGACCACGACCAATTGGAACTAAGGCATCAATAACTTTAATCCCTGTTTCCATGGATGCATTAATCGAACCACGTTGCATAACGCCTTGTGCTTTTCTTTCAACAGGTAAAAACGCTGTTGTCTCAATCGGACCTTTCGCATCCAAAGGTTCACCTAATGGATTGACGACACGTCCTAAAAGAGCTTCGCCCACAGGAACTTCAAAAATGCGTTTCGTTGTTTTAACGGTATCGCCTTCTTTAATGAGTTCACTGCTACCAAGCAAAATAACACCAACGGTATGTTCTTCTAAGTTAAAGACAAGTCCTTTCACGTGATGTGGAAACTCTAAAAGTTCACCCATCATCGCTTGTTGAAGACCGTATACAATCGCGATACCATCACCAACTGAAAGTACTTTCCCAATATTTTCTAATTTAACATCTTGTTCATACGACTGAATCTGCTTTTTAATGAGTTCAGTCATTTCAGTCACTTTAATTTTTGACATGTGTTCACCGCCTTATAACATCTGATATAGTTCTTCAAGCTCACGTGCAACCGAGCGGTCTAACGCCTGGCCTTGGTAAATCACCTTGATGCCGCCGATTAAATGCTTATCGACATGCATATGCAGTGAGACACTGTGGTGTGGAAACGTCTTTTGAATCGCTTCTTGAAGTCTTGTTTCCACTTCTTTACTGATATGTTTTGCTGAAATGATATTGACATGTGCAATTTTTAAGTAAGTTCTCACACGTTTATTCCATTGTGAGAAAATATCAAAGATTGCATGCATCTGATTTTTTTCAGTAAGCATTTTTAAGAATGATAAAAAGAGCACATCATAGCCTAATGCATCAATTTTCTTTATCTTTTCTGATGCTAAAAGCATGGGTGAATCCATCATTTCGATCCACGTATTCATGACTTTTAACTCTTCTTTAAAGGATTCAAACTGATACTGAATCAAATCGATCTTGTTCGCTTCTTTGGCAAGCTCAAAAAGCGCCTTCGCATGATTCGATGTGCGCATTATTTCGTGTTCTCCCGAATGATTTCTTCGATGATATCCTGATGAACAGTTTCATCAATTTCACGCTTAACAATCTTTTCAGCTGCTGCAAACGCAATGGTTTTAATCGATTCTTTGATCTCTTCATTGGCTTGTTCAATTTCAAAAGCAATGTCTTTTTCTGCTTGCTCTAAGCGACGTTTTGCTTCTTCTTTTGCAGCTTCAATCATTTCTTCTTGTTGCTTGTAAGCTTCTTGGGTTAACTTTTCTTTTAAATCTTTTGTTTCTTCTTTCATCGCTTCATAATCTTTTGAAGCTTTTGCCTGAATCTCCATCGCTCTTAAGCGCTCGGATTCAGCTTGCTCCATAGCTTCCATCATTGTCTTTTGGCGCACTTCAATGAAATGCGTTATTTTTTGCCAAAAGAATTTTTTAATAATCAGCATCAAGACGATGAACGCGATAATATTGAGCAGGACAATATCAGGACGGTTAAATACGGAGTATAAACCCTCTTCAATTGCGCTAACTGCTTCAGCAAATATCTGTTCTAAGGTCACTAGAATCAATTCCTTCTTTTATTTTGAAATCAAAATGAATGCAATGATCAAACCATAAATACCTGTTGTTTCAGCAACAGCTTGACCGATTAGCATTGTAACTGTAATTTTACCTGCAGCTTCTGGTTGTCTTCCTACGGCTTCAACACCTTTAGAAGCAGCAATACCTTGACCAATCGCAGTACCAAATCCAGTAAATACGGCAATACCGGCGCCGATGTAAGCAAGTCCGCTACGATAGAATTCGTTTGGAACAACATCTAAAATGCGTGGGATTAAATCGAGTAAAGTTTGTAACATAGTCTATTCTCCTTTGTATGTTTACTTTTTTTCTTATATATCAAAATCTGCTTCATCACATTTCATGGAAGCAAAAATGATGGTCAGTAGTACAATAACAAGTGTTTGAATTAAACCGAATCCGATATCAAACACCATATGAAGTGGTGGTGCGATTACGATGGATAACCACCCTGTAAGTCTGTAAATCAATGTCATTAATAACGCACCGCTTGCGATATTACCAAATAAACGAAGTGCCATGGAGACAATCGGAACCACATCACTCACGACGTTCAGTGGTGCCATCAAAGGTAGTGGTTTAAAGATTCCTAAGAAATGACGCCATCCCTGACTGACGATCCCAGTGGATTGAACCACAAAGAATGCCATCAACGACATCGAAACTGTCACGGATGTATATTTTGTTGGTGAATCTAAAGCAACCAGACCAGAAATGTTTGAGATAAACACGTAGAGTGCCATCGTTAATGCAAATGGAGTCACATATTTCCAATGTTTACCCACATAGGCTTTCACAAATCCATTAAATCCACCCACACCAGAAATAACCACTGTTTCAAGTTTATTTGGCTTTGATTTTGCATCCATTTTTCCAATTTTTCTACCTAAAATAACTGCAAAAATAGCAATCGCAGCCATAATACCTAAAGAGGTTAAAAAATAGATGGGTAAGTTTTTAAGGTAGTTGATGATCTGTATCATGTGAATCCTCTTTCTTTTCTTCAATTGGCTTTTTAATGAGTGGTGTATGATAAATCAGAATCCCAAATTTAATTGAGAATATACCAAGTAACATAAACACGTAGCTATAAATCATGGCATTACCTGGTAAGTCTTTTGTTTCAAGATAAACAATTGCAATTAATATCAAATAAAATACGTAACGTTGCATCAGATGAAACACATATTTTTGTGTTGAAAACTTGCCTTTTGTAGAAATTTGAATCATCAGACTATGATTGAATAATGCAGTTGCAGATCCAAGCATTGCCCAAAGCGTATACTCATTAAAAAATAACCACGTGATGAGTGTAAGGACAACCGCGTAAATAAAACCAATAATACTAATGACGTGTACTTCTTTCATAGCGTTCTTCACTCCTCAACATATAAATCAATGTGATAAAACCAATAATCACACCTAAACCTAAACCAACACCGGTCAAAATCAATGGTAGATCCGATGCTTCATCGATCCGATTTCCAACATAATATCCGATTAATGCCATCACGATGGTTGAAACAATAAATTGCATCACCATCATATAAGACATAAATAAACGTCTTGCTTTGTTAAATCTATTTCGTTCCAAAGAGTCGATCCCCACAATCTCCTAAACCAGGAACAATGTATCCCACTTCATTTAAATGAGAATCCATCGCAGCTAAATAGATGGGTACATCAGGATGTTCTTTTTGTAATCTTTGAATACCTTCAGGACAACCTACTAAACCGACATAACGGATATCAGTTGCACCTTTTTCTTTTAAAATATCGATTGCTTTGCACGCAGACCCTGCAGTTGCAAGCATCGGGTCAACCACTAAAACGACACCACTTGCAATTTCTTTAGGAAACTTTTGATAATAGACTTGAGGTTGTAATGTTTCCTCATCACGGTAAAGACCGATGTGTCCAATTTTAGCTGTTGGTATCATGTTATGAATGCCTTCAACCATACCGAGTCCGGCACGTAAAATAGGTACGATTATCACTTGTTTATCGAGCTCATAAGCATCGGTTTCACAAATAGGTGTTTCTACTGTAATTTTTCGTGTTGTAAAATCGCGTGTAATTTCATAAGTGATTAAGCCACCTACTTCAGATACACTCTCTCTGAACTCTTTGGTTCCTGTTCTTTTGTCTCTGATCTTCGCCATTTTATGGTTAATCAGAGGGTGATTGAGAATCACTACTTTGCTCATTTTTTATTCGTCCCCTCTATGTTTTTTATTTTGTCAAGACGTCGTTGATGTCTTTCTTCAAACGATGTTTTCATAAAGGTGTTGATCATTGAAATGGCTTTTTCATACGAAGTCGTTCTGCCGCCAATCGCAATCACATTTGCGTTATTGTGCTCTTTAGCAAGTCTTGCAGTCTCATTATCGTAAATGAGTGCAGCACGAATACCTTCAACTTTGTTCGCTGCGATACTAATACCAATCCCTGTACCACACAAGACGATCCCAAAGTCAAAATGGTCGTTCATCACTGCATGACCGACTTTTTCACCATATTCCGGATAATCAACAGATTCACTCGAGTTGGTACCGTAGTCGACAACAGTTATCTTTTGTTCTAAAAGATAGTTTTTAATTTTTTCTTTTAGTTCAAAGCCCCCATGATCACTTCCAATAGCTACTCGCATATGAATCCTCCTTTAATTGACCTATTACGATTATATCATAAATTATTTGTCATTATAGTAAAATACTATAATATCCCAAAAACGAGACCTAGTCTTCCTGGGTCTCGTTATAGTATGCTTTTTTTCTTTCGTTTGCTCTTAAAATAGCTTTTCTTAAACGGATTGAATAAGGTGTGATTTCAATCAGCTCATCATCATTTATAAATGCTAAACATGCTTCTAAATTCATTTGACGTGGTGTCTTTAAGACAACTGTGGAATCCTTAGATGCACTTCGCATATTGGTTAATTGTTTTTCCATCGTCACATTGACAACTAAGTCCGTATCTTTGTTCGATTCACCAACAATCATGCCTTCATAAACAGAAACACGTGGTTCTAAAAACATCGATCCACGATCTTCTAAACGACCGATGGCGTATGCTGTTGTCATCCCTTGATTCATTGAGATTAAAGCACCTGTTCTTCTGTTACCTACAGCATCATAAACCATAGGACGATATTCTAAATAAACATGTGATAAAATCCCGTAACCTTTAGTTGCTGTTAAAAACTGTGTCACGAATCCGATTAAGCCACGTGATGGCATAATGTAATGAATGCGCGCATAATCACCATGTTGACTCATTTGGATTAAATCACCTTTACGATCACCAAGCATTTCAATGACTGTTCCCATAAATTCTGAGGGGCAATCGATTTGAACATCTTCATAAGGTTCTTGCTTAACCCCATTCACCATTTTAACGATAACACGAGGACGAGAGACTTGAAATTCATAGCCTTCTCTACGCATATTTTCAATTAAAATACCTAAATGAAGTTCACCACGACCTGATACTGTCCATGCTTCAGATGTTTGAATACGTTCGACACGTAATGATACATCTTTTTGAGTTTCTTTAAACAAACGATCATCAATTTTTGATGCAGTAACAAAACGTCCTTCTTTACCTGCAAAAGGTGAATTGTTTGTTAAAAATGTCATCTGAACGGTTGGTTCATCGATATGGAGTGGTGGAAGTGCTTCTTCATAACCAACGGTTGTCACCGTTTCACCCACATGAATATCAGGTAAGCCAGCGATGGATACAATATCACCCGCATAAGCTTCTTCAACTTCATTTTTTTCCATACCTAAGCTTTGTAAAATCTTTTGAATTCTAAATTGAACAATGCTATGATCAACACGAATACAGGAAACTGTTTCACCTACACGAAGCGTTCCTCTATAAATTTTACCAATACCCATACGACCTACATAATCGTTATAATCAATTAATGCGGGTTGGAACTGTAAAACACCTTCAGGATCAATCGCTGGTGCAGGAATTTCTTTAATAATGGTATCTAAAATCGGATTCATCTTTAATGATGGATCTAAAATAGGAACATAGTTCGCTAAGCCTTGTAAACCTGATGCGTAAAGCACAGGGAAATTGAGCTGATGATCATCAGCACCTAAATCGATAAATAAATCATAGACTTCATTCACTGTACGTTGAATGTCTGCAAATTTACGGTCAATCTTATTGATAACAACAATGGGCATTAAATGTGCTTCCAAAGCTTTCTTTAACACGAAACGTGTTTGAGGCATAACGCCTTCATAAGCATCAACTAACAGTAAAACACCATCCACCATATACATGATACGTTCAACTTCACCACCAAAGTCAGCATGACCTGGTGTATCTAGAATGTTAATGCGTGTATCATGGTAAATGATTGCCGTATTTTTTGCTAAAATCGTAATACCACGTTCACGCTCTATATCGTTTGAATCCATGGCACGTTCGTTTAAATTTTGATGCAAATCAAATGTTTCACTTTGTTTTAACAATTGATCTACAAGTGTTGTTTTGCCATGATCGACGTGAGCGATAATCGCAATATTTCTAATGTTCATTCAAGTACCTCTTTTCTAACCTTTCCTATTATATACCATTTTAAGTAAAAGTCATAAAAAAATAGTCAGAAAGCGTTCTTTCTGACCTGTTTTTATAAACTCTATACAAAGTATATTAAATCAATTTGATTGGATATGCTATGGTGTGTTGATCAATCAACATTTTCTTGTCAATTAAACATAGAATCATTTCTAAATCGATTGAAAATCCTAAAGCTTTCTTTAAAACACTGAAGTTCTTAACCATCATTTTTGAAGGATTCATTGTTTTTTTGATCTCAATGGGATACAGTTTATCATCATGTGTAATAATCATGTCAATCTCTTTCATATCCTTATCACGATAAAAATGAATTGGTAAATAGCTTATACCATGATTCTTGAAAGACTTGATAATTTCTGATACTGCAAACGTTTCTAAAATAGGTCCACTCATTGCTCCATTCTGTAAAGTATCTTTTGTTGTCCATTTAAGCAAGTAACTGATTAACCCCGTATCCATAAAATACATCATCGGTGATTCTATTACTCTCTTTAAAGCGTTGTTACTGAATGGTTGAATGAGAACTACTATACCCGATACTTCTAAAACCTTCATCCAGCTTTGCACTGTTTTAATATCAACACCAATCTCTTTGGATATATTGGAATAGTTGATCACTGACCCTGTTCTAGCAGCAACACTCGTCATAAATTTTGAAAATACATCAAGATTTCTAACATTAATTAAACTTCTCACATCCCTTTCGATGTAAGTTCTTACATATGATGCATAGTATAATTGCCAATCAATGGTTTCTTTCTTGTAAAGTTCGGGCATACTTCCACGATGAATAATTGCCCATAAATCTTTAACTTGGTGACTTCTAGGTGCCATTAAGTATTCATCGTTTGGGATAAATGATAAATCGAATTCATCGCCGTTTATTTCCCTCAACGACAAACCTTGAAACTCAAGAATACCAATTCTACCAGCAAGTGTTTCTGTAACTTTTTCCATTAAATGAAAAGTTTGCGAACCTGTTAGTATAATCTGACCGTAGAGTTCAGAAAGATCCACGAGTCTCTTGATCTCATGAAATAAACTAGGAGCTAATTGGACCTCATCAATGACTAATGGCAGTGGATGATTCAAAAAGAATAGTTTAGGATCATCTTTGGCAATCTGTAGCTCGGTGATATCATCTAACGTAACATAATGATATGTTTCGTTAAATAAATGTTTCAATGTTGTCGTCTTGCCAACTTGTCTAGGACCTGTAATAAGTAAGACTTTAAACATTTCTATTGCTTCAAGAATCTTTTTTTCTATATGTCTTTTATAATACATCAAATCACCTCAATTTCGTCATATTTGGAATTCAATTCCATTTTATACTACATTTTATTGTATGTAAAGAAAAAAACCATCTTTTCCAAAACGAAAGAGATGATCTTCTGATGATATTATTTTTCTATTCTTTAGCTAAAACACCGTTTAAACCCACAAAAGTAAACCGATCTTTTCCAGCTAAATCCTTCATTTGAAGGATGATTGCATCCGGATAATGTGTTTTCACAAAGGATGCGATCACATCTTTTTGTTGATATCCATGCTCAAATGCGATCAATGCTTTTTCTTCTAAAAAGGGCTTCGCATTCTTTAAAATCTTATCATAGAAATCAACACCAAGTGACCCACCATAAAGAGCAACACTGGGTTCTTTTTGAACGATTTCATCAACAACTTCTGAATCAGGAATATAAGGTGGATTAGAGACTAGAATTGAAAATTTTCCGCGAATGTTTTGAAATAAATCGCTTAAAACAAAATCTGCAGTCACACCTAATGCTTCTTTATTTTTTCTTGCTACAACCAGTGCATCTTCACTAATATCACTTGCTGTCACATGAAGATGACTTTCTTCTTTCGCTAACGTTAACCCGATACAACCAGAACCAGTTCCAAGATCTAAGAGGTTGATCTCTTGATTTTCAAAATAAGCATCATAAAAATATAAAACGTGTTCAACCAGTTGTTCTGTCTCTGGTCTTGGAATTAAGACATGTTCATTCACATAGAGCTTATGACCAAAAAAATAACTATGCCCAATCACGTGTTGAACAGGTATTTTATCATCTAAATAACGGCTTAATGAGTTTAAAAATAAGGTTTCAAGTTCTGGACTAACCTCATCTTTCATTGCCATAAAAAACGCGTGAGGGTCTAAACCAGATAGTTCCATAAGAAGCAGTTTTGCTGCCTCTTCTTCACCTTGTTTCTCAGCTACTTTTTTATATGCTAATCTCAGCAATTTTTCAAAAGTCACTTGGATTCACCCATGAGTTGACGTTTTTGGAATTCATTGATTAATGGTTCAATGATCAAATCAATCCGGCCTTCCATAATGACATCAAGGCGTTGTAAAGTTAATCCGATACGATGGTCTGAAACACGGTTTTGTGGGTAGTTATACGTTCTAATCTTTTCACTACGATCACCACGACCAACAAGTGCTTTTCTTTCAGCACCTTCTTTTTCAAGTTGTTCTTGTAAAAATTTATCGTAGATACGTGTCTTTAATAATCTAAAGGCTTTATCTCTATTTTCGTGTTGGCTCTTACCTTCTTGACAGTCAACAACCATACCTGTAGGTATGTGTGTCAGACGCACAGCTGATTTGGTCGTATTAACCGATTGTCCGCCTGGACCCGATGAGTTAAACGTGTCAAATCGGATGTCTTCCCATTTGACATCAACTTCGAGTTCTTCAGCTTCAGGCATCACTAAAACGGTTGCTGTTGAGGTATGAACTCTTCCCATCGATTCAGTTTCTGGTACACGCTGAACGCGGTGAACCCCAGATTCATATTTCAAGAATGAATAAACCAGTTTTCCAGAAACCATAAACTCAATGGACGTATAGCCACCCATCGCACCTTCAGATGCAGATAAGAGTTCAATTTTCCATCCTTTGGTTTCTGCATAACGTGAATACATTCTAAAAAGATCACCTGCAAAGATGTTTCCTTCATCGCCACCTGCAGCACCTTTAATTTCTACAATAACGTTTTTATCGTCATTTGGATCTTTAGGAAGCAGTAAAATTTTCAATTTTTCTTCGGTTTCTAAAAGAAAATCTTGAAGTGAACTAATTTCCATTTTTGCCATTTCGATTAAGTCATCATCAGTTTCAAACTCTAAAAGAGACTCTAAATCGTTAAGTTCTTGTTCTTTTGTCTTATAGACTTGATAGACTTCAACTGCATCTGATAAAGAACTCGATTCTTTTAATAATTTTGTCATTTCTTTGACATCTAGTGTACCTAATGCCAATTTTTCTTGTATATCTTTGTAACGTTTTTCCATTACTGATAAACGATCAAACATGTTATCACCCGTTAAAACATATTACCATAAAAACATCATTTTTTCCATGAAAAGAAGATATTTCATTGATCCTTTTCACCTTGCGTATAACCACCTCAAATGAGAAAAATATGTTATAATGAAAGTGAAATAAAAATAAAGGAGTGAGTTACATGGAAAAATTGTATGATGTTTTAAACAAACAGGTTGCTAATTTTAGCGTGCTTTTCACAAAGTTGCACCACTTCCACTGGTATGTCACAGGTCCGCAGTTCTATCAACTACATGCGAAATTTGAAGAGTTTTATGATGAAGTGAATGAATTATATGATGCATTTGCAGAAAGATTACTGATGATTGGTGGATACCCAGTATCAAATCTTAAAGGTTATCTTGCAATCACATCACTTAAAGAAGCAAGTGGAACAGAAAAACCTGAAGAAATGGTTAAACACATTTTAGATGATTT
>MIDA01000010.1:14427-20944 GCA_001830045.1 Tenericutes bacterium RIFOXYA12_FULL_35_10
AATTGCTATAGAATTAAAAGAAGCACTAAAGATTTCTCAAAACTTAGGCGATGAAGTTACTGCTGATTTACTCATCAGTACATTATCAAGTTTTGAAAAGCATATTTGGATGTTAAGCTTTACACTTAAATAAGTTTATAAAAAAAGAGTTTTCTCTATGTTGAGAAAGCTCTTTTTGTTTCTTAATCTTTAAATGCTTCTTCTTCGCGATCTGACTGTGCAGCAAAGCGAGAGAACTCTGTATCAAATCTATATTTAAGAACAACACCCGCCATACCTTGACGGTTTTTAGCAATAGAGAGTTCAACTTCACCGGTTTTATTCTCTTGTTTTCTTTCGTAATAATCTTCACGATATAAGAACATAACGATATCGGCATCCTGTTCAATCGAACCAGATTCACGTAAATCGGCAAGCAGTGGTCTTTTATCTTCTCTTTTTTCAACTTCACGCGATAACTGTGAAAGTGCTAAAATGGGGATTTTTAATTCTCTTGCCATCTGTTTTAAAGATCTTGAGATCTTCGCGACTTCTTCTTGCCGATTTCCTGAACGGTCATCGCCTTTAATCAGTTGTAAGTAGTCAATGACAACGAAATCTAAACCACTTTGTTGCGCGAGTTTACGGCACTTAGCTCTAATATCTGCAACAGATACAGAGGCTGAGTCATCAAACATAATTCTAAGTTTAGACAAAGACTGCATGCCACCTTCTAAAAACTGCCATTCACGGCTTGTTAGATGTCCAGTTTTAATCTTATTATTTTCAATATTTGATTCTGAAGATAGCATACGTGCAGCAAGTTGTTCATTACTCATTTCAAGCGAGAAAATCGCAACGCCTGCTTGACCATCTTTATTACGTTTAGCAACGTTTAACGCTAAATTCATCGCAAAAGCTGATTTACCCATGGATGGACGAGCAGCTAAAATAATGAGTTCTTCTGGCTGCAAACCTGAGGTTAGATTATCTAAGTTGGAAAAACCAGTTCTAAGACCGGTGATGCCACCTTTTTTATCACGGTTTAACTCCGTTTTTTCTTTCACTTCACGAATCACATCAGAAAGTTCAGAAAATGCGGTCGTTTTTCTTTTTTGTGCAAGTGCGAAAATGGATTCTTCTGCATAAGATACGTAATCAGCAGAATCCATTTCACCTTGATAGCCTCTTTCAAGAATTTCAGAAGCTAAACTAATGGTTTCTCTTTTTAAAGCACTGTCTTTAACAAGATCAATATAGGTTTCTAAATGCTTAGTTGAAGGTACATATTCTGAAAGTTGAAGTAAATATTTAATGCCACCAACTTTAGCGAGTTGCTGCAAAGACTCAAGCTTTGCCGCAACCGAAGAATAGTCAATCTTCATTTGATCTTGGTGTAAATCTTTCATCGCTTTAAAGATGAGTTGATGTCCTTGATCAAAGAAGTCTTCGATATTTAATTGGTCAATCACAGAAAGAATTTCTTTAGGATCTAAAAAGATAGTTCCTAAGACATTCATCTCCGCTTCCTGATGATGCGGTAAGCTCTTAGCCATGTTTATAACCTACTTTTCAACAATATGTACTTCGAATTGTGCTTTAATGTCCTTATGCAACTGAACTGTTGCTGTATAAATACCCACTGAATTGATATCAGAAGATAATTCTACTTTTTTCTTATCAATCATGATGTGATGTGCTTGCTCAAATGCTTCAACAATTTGTTTGGTCGTAACCGCACCGAACAATTTACCATCTTGACCAATTTGAATGCCTAAAGTGACTTTTTTATTATCAATTTCTGATTTTAACTTTTGCATCAATTGGATGTGACGTTGTTGAGCTTCAAAAGCCTCTTCTTTTGCTTTATTAAGCGCTGCTAAATTTTCATCATTGGCAAGTAATGCCTTTTTTTGTGTAACAAGGAATTGACCGTAACCTGATGCGACTTCAATCACATCATCTTTTTTACCTTTTCCTTTAACATCTTCGAGTAATATAACTTTCACGATTTCTCCTCCTCCACCATACTCGAGTTCGAGATAGGTTTTTAATTGTTCATAGACTTCTGCAACAGACTGTTGTGGTACTTGTGCTGCTGCACTGTTTAAATGGCCGCCACCACCGATGGCTTCCATTAAAATTTGGACGTTAACATTTTGATACGAACGTGCTGATACTCCCACTGTTTCATTGCCTAAACGACAGATCATAAATGCTGCATCAATACCATTGATTGAAAGCAATGCTTCAGCAACTTGTGCGAGTAAGATGCGGTCATCATAAATCTCAGATGTCACAACAAACGCGAAACGATCTAAGAAAATATCGACTTTGTTTAAAAGTCTATTGATTTCAAGTGTACGCATGAGATCACGTCTTAACCATAATTTAGCTTCTGTAATATCTGCACCGAGTTCTTTTAATTTGGATGCAACTTCAAATGTTCTAGAGCTTGTCCGGTATGAGAAATTATTCGTATCTACGATTAATCCAGAATACATGACAGTTGCTTCTAAGGATGAAATATTCATATCAACTTCTAAGTTATAAAAATTCAAGAGTTCCATCACAAGTTCAATCGTTGATGATGCATAGGGTTCAATAAATGAAAAATCTGCATCAAATGAATCTTCACCGACGCGGTGATGATCAATCACGATAAGTTTTGGTGCTTTTTCCAAAACTTCAGCTGACATCACAATTTTGGGTGATTGTGAATCAACAACAATGAGTAAACTATTTTCATTCATCTGACGAATTGCTTCTTCAGGTAGCATACAGGATTCTACTAAAGAAGGCATTTCTTGTTTGATGATGTTATATATCTTTTGCGTGGTTAAATCTAATTTTTGTTCTTCAATAATCATGATACCTGGTTTTTTACTTGCTTTAGCCATATGGTGAACAGCTATCATCGCGCCAAATGCATCTAAATCTGACTGATTATGTCCCATGATAAAAACGTTTGACGATTTATCAATGAAATCTCTAATGGTTTGCGCATTGATACGAATGCTAACGCGTGAACTTTTAGCGGATGCATTAGATTTAGCACCAAAGTATTGAATCTTTTGATCTTGAATGTTAACGACTACTTGATCCCCACCGCGCTTTTCAGCGAGTTCAATCGCGTTTTGTGCGTAAATACCAAGTTCTTCGTAATCAACATCCCATGATGCAATCCCCATTGAAATGGAGATACGCGCTTGATTTGCAGTTGATATTTGTCTAACTTTATCTAAAATCTCAAACTTATCTTGAATCATTAAGTTCAGTTGTTTACGATATAAAATAACAACCAAACGTTCATCATCATAGGGTTTTAAGAATCCATCGTATTTATTAGCCCAGTCTGCTATCGCAGCTAAATATTCACCCTTTAAGGAAGATTGTTCTAACACATCTAAAGATGATAAAGCTTCATCTAGGTTATCTAAATAGATGATGCCAAGTGCTGGTAAATGATCTAAATAACGTTGTTTAACTGCTTCTCTTTCGGTTGCATTAAAGATATAGAAAAACTTAAATTCAGGACGATAAATCACGTCAAATGTATCATTTTTCACTTGAATCATGAAATTCACTTTATTGTTCATCGCAAACAAATGAAGTTGTGGATGGATATCTTTTAAAGCTTTTCCCGTCATTTTAGGATCGAAAATGGTTTTCGCATGTGGGTTTGCCCACTTGATTTCAAAATCATCATCGAGTGCGATAATACCAATCGGTAACTCATTAAAAACCTCATCACCTACTTGATTGACGTGATAAGAAAGTTTGGTCCACATGGATAATCTATTTTGAAGTGTCTTTACTTTTTGTCTACTTTGAATACTAAACATAATGTATAACATGACAAAAACAAAGATTGTACTACCAATCAAAAGTAAAAGACGAAACAGCGCATCGCCTGATTGTACACTTAAATAGGGGATATAAAGATACACACTGATCATTAACGATATCAGTGCAACACCAAAGAATAACCATCTTTTCATAGGTTCACCCACTTTAAAGATATTATAACACGCCAATACGTGGTTGATAAAGATTTTATCTTTAATCCATCAAAAAAAGAGGATCAATTTTTCGATTAAAAAGCCCATATCCGCGGATATGGGCTTATACGTTAGTCTTTAACGAATGGTAGCAATGCCATATGGCGAGCACGTTTAATCGCGATTGCGAGTGGACGTTGCCATTTTGCAGATGTACCGGTGACGCGTCTTGGTAAAATCTTACCGCGATCTGTAATGAAACGCTTTAATAGTTCAACATCTTTAAAATCGATGTGTTCAACCTTATTTTGAGTAAAGTAGCATACTTTACGACGTTTCTTAAATCCGCCACCACGTTTGTAATTCTGTTGCATGATGTTTCCTCCTTAGAATGGTAAATCTTCTTCTGCAGCGAGTTGCTTACTTGTTTCGTAGAACTCATCATTGTCTGCAGTTGTGGATTCTTCACGAGTATAGGGTGTTTCTTGTGATTGTTCTCCCTTAGATTCAAGGAATTGAACTGAATCACACACAACCTCCGTGACATAACGTGTGCCGTTGTCCGCTTCATACTGTCTTGTTTGAATACGTCCTTCAACACCGAGTAACGCACCTTTCTTTACGAAACGTGCTAAATTTTCTGCTTGCTTTCTCCAGACAACACATTGAATGAAGTCTGCTTGTCTTTCTCCGGATTGATCCGCAAATTGACGGTTAATTGCAAGCGTAAAGGTAACGACAGGAATATTGGATTGTGTTACTTTAACTTCTGGATCTTTCGTAATACGTCCGACCAGAATCACACGATTCATCATCTTATTCGCCTTCCTTTACAACGATGTAGCGAATCACTTCTTCAGTGATGCGTACAACGCGGTTGAATTCAGCAATCGCTTCTGGAGTTGCCTGAACTAACAACCAAACGTAATAGCCTTTTTTATGATGCTCAATCTCGTACGCTAAATCTTTTAGCCCCAACTCTTTGAGCTCTAGAACTTGGCTGTTGTAATTAACGAATATATCGTTAAAATGGTTAACAATTTGCTTGATGTTCTCGCTTTCTACAGTTGGACGGATGATATACATAACTTCGTACTTTTTCATCTGTTCCACCTCCTTTTGGTCTATGGTCTATATAAGACAAGGATTATCTTATGCCGTATTATTATAACACAACGTAGTTGTAATTACAATGATTTTTAAACTCTAAAATGAAAGAATCTCAGCTAGTTTTTGGTAAAGTGTTTCGATGGTTAGTTCTATCGCTTCTTCACGTGTTAAATCTTGAAAAACAAGCTTAATGTCATCGAAGTTGTTTTGATACCAAATACTGATATAACAGGTTAAACCAGCGTGTCCATCTTGAACTGTTGGTCCAGCATTACCTGTAATTCCTACACCGATGGATGAACCCGTCTTTTGTGAAATCTGATATGCCATCTTTTGACTTACCATTTCACTCACAACACCATATGTCTCAATCAATTCTGATGGGATATTTAACCATGATTGTTTAAGCTCAGTTTGATAGACAATCATACCACCTAAAACAACCTTTGAAGCACCAGGCATTAATACCATTTCATGGCATGCTCCACCACCTGTCATGCTTTCAGCAAACGCGATGGTTAAGCCCTTATCTAAACATGTTTGATAAACTTTCAGTACACTCATGCTAAGGTAATCGTAAAGGTCAGTTCTTGGAAGGTTAGACCCACTTTTCTCATCACTGTGACTTGGTGTTCATCACCAAATTCTGCGCCTTCTAAAAGGGCTGCTAAATCAGCTAATGAAGAAACTGAAACACCATCCATCTTGATAATCAGATCATACATTTCAAGTACATCTTTCGCATTTCGCGTATAGTCAAATCCAACAACAACAACACCTACTGGATTGTTTGGTAAAAGTGATGCTGGGTTACTTTCTAAGAAAATGTTAACTTCTTGAACGGTCACACCAAGACGTGGTCTACGTACGACTAATGTGTAATCAAGTTCAGTAAATGTTCGAATGATGGGTGCAATCTTATTGATTGAAAGTGTGTAGTTTAAACCTTCAGCTGCAATTGTTCCATCGGTTGTTGTAATACTTGGAACTTTTGCAACGTTAATACCAATCACATCACCATTTAGATTGAATAAAGGACCACCACTGTTTCCAGGGTTTAATTCAGCATCGTGCATGATCGCTAAATCTTCTATACCATTATAAGGATAAGTCGCAAGTGATACAATGCCTTGTGTCACGTAATTGAAACGTGTAATATCTTCTGGAGTTCCAATGGCATACACATCTTGTCCTTTCATAATTTGTGTAATCGTATTATCCTTGATTGGGGAAATGGGATGAACTCTAATCACTCTTGTGTTCGGTGCAACAAATCTGACAACTGCGATATCATAAAGTTCATATGATGCATAATCTCTGACTGCAAGATCTGTTTTATCATCACCGAAATGAATTCTCATTTCGCCGCCTTCTTCAACCACATGGTGATTCGTTAAGGCATAATAAAGTGTATTTTCAGTACCTTC
>MIDA01000011.1:0-147 GCA_001830045.1 Tenericutes bacterium RIFOXYA12_FULL_35_10
AAAAATTAACGATACTTTGTATCCTCTTAAGTTTTTCAATGTTTACGTTCAATGTGCACGCTGAAACAGATATTTCTGTTATTCCTTATGGGACGTATACCGTAGGTTTCGATGGCGATTTAGTAAGAACCGCGAATGCATATGAAG
>MIDA01000011.1:233-20239 GCA_001830045.1 Tenericutes bacterium RIFOXYA12_FULL_35_10
TCAAGAATCTTTATCTATAACATTGAAACCAGAGGGATGATGGAAATTACACATCCTAATTTAAAAGAACCTACAGGAGTCTTTGTAACAAAAGATAAACATATCTATGTTGCCGATGGGAATAGAAATGTCATCCTAGTCTTTGACGAAACCCATCAACTCATTTCTGAATTTGGTAAACCGACAGAACCTTTATTTGGGACTGAATCCGTATTTGAACCAAGAAAAGTTATCGTCGACCCAAGAGGAAATATTTATGTCGTTGGTGAAACAGGAATCAACGGGATTATTCAACTTGATTCTGAAGGACATTTCATCAATTTCTTTGGCGTGAATAAAGTGAATATCACACTTGAACTCTTATTCAAACGTGCACTGATGAGTAAAGAACAAAAAGAAATGTTCGCATCACTCACCCCAAAATCAACAACAAATTTAACCATTGATGAAAAAGGATTAGTTTACACAGTTATCAAAAATGAATACAACACACCTCTTAAAAAGTTAAACATTGAGGGAAATAACATCTTGACAGGAAACACGATTATTGATCCTGCATACGTCGATATTACAACAGACAGCTTTGGTAACATCTATACTGTATCCCAAGATATAAATACACGAGGTGTTGTCGGGGTCCACGATTCTTTTGGAAACTTACTGTTTAAGTTTGGTCGCCAAGAATTAAATAGTCTACGTGTCGGTGAGTTTGCTGGTGCTACAGGGATTGCAGTAGATAAATACGGTGATATTTGGGTCCTTGATGGTGTTGGTAATAATATTCAAGTGTTTTCCAAAACTGAGTTTGCAAACTCAGTCTTAACAGGCATTGAACTTTATCGTATTGGTGAATACGATGAAAGTGCTGTTTATTTCCAAGAAATCATTCGTCAAAATAGTTTATTTGCTTTAGCACATTCAAGACTGGGTAAGTATTATGAACGTAATGAAGATTTTGAAAGTGCACTTCAAAGTTATCGTATAGCGAATAATAAAGAAGGCTATTCTACAGCGTACTGGGAAGTCAGAGATACGTGGATTAATCAAAATATCATGTGGATTTTTATTACATTCTCACTCCTTTTTATCGCAAACAAAGTCTTTAAGAAGACACCCTACTATGCTTCTTATCAAGATTTCAAGAAAGAAACATTCGAAAAAATAGGTGAGAACGAAACTGTAAAAGAAGTTAAGTTGATGCTTAATATCATCAAGCATCCGATTGATACGATTTATTTCATTAAGTTTAAACAAAAAATTAGAATACGTACGGCATTTGTCATGTATATTCTATTTATTTTGATGAACATTTTGAGTAACTACTACATAAAAGGTTATCTCTTTAGATCTGATGTTAATGATATGGTATTTTTCTTTGAGATCTTAAAGTGGTCCGTTCCGCTCCTCCTTTTTGGATTGGGAAATTATCTAATGAGTACGCTTCAAAATGGGGAAGCCTTTTATAGAGATATTTTTATTGGTGTGATGGTTGTGTTTATACCGATGTTCTTGTTTAAGATTCCTTTAGACATTTTAAGTAACTTTTTAACATACAATGAAGCATTCTTATACGATTTTGGTTATTTGCTGATGGTCGGATGGTCAGTGTTATTATTGCTTATTATGATCATGGAGCTCAATAACTTTAAGATTAGAGAACTGGTTGTTAATTTATTACTTACGTTCTTTATTATGATTATCATGATTGTTCTTTATTTAATCGTAAGTATTCTATCCCAACAATTATTTGACTTTATCATAGGTCTTATCAAGGAGTTGATCATGTTATGAAAAAAATAGTGTTCATGCTACTCCTCAGTTTAGGATTATTTTATGTGCAAGAACTTCAAGCTTTAGAAACAGACGATCCCTTTGAAATTCCTGCAAGTGTGTCAACAACACTCATTGATTCTAATCTTTTCACACGCGTGGAAGATTTAACGATTTATGATCAACCTACTGTTGATTTAACGAACTTCGTTGAAGTTTTAGATAATGATCGTTTTACCATGTATGTTAATCCGAATGGACTTGCACTTCGTGTGTTAAATAAAGATACGGGTTATTACTGGGCAAGTGATGTTGTTAATATCTCAGATTATGAACTCACAGGGGCGTGGATTAGACGAATTAATTCAGCGATTACTATTGATTTTTTAAATGAATCCAACATTACTGTTACGTCTTCAATGATTCAAAGAAGAAGTAATGAGAGCGCGGACTCAAGTTATGAAGTTAATGGTGATGAAATTTTATTTCACGTTGACTTTGCTATCGAAATGATTCGATTAGATTACACTGTAAAACTCACTGAAGAAGGATTTGAAATCAAAGTATTAAGAGAAACCATTGAAGAGTATGGTCCTAATCGTTTATTAAAGCTTTATTTATACGAGTTTTTTGGAACAGTTAATTCGGATGATATCCCGGGATATTTCTTTATTCCATCAGGCAATGGTGCACTCGTTCGTTTTACACCATCCTCAGCGATTTCAAACGTTTATCGGGCACGTTTTTATGGTTCTGATAAATATCGCGTGGGATCATCACCTGAAACACTTCTTAATTATCCAGTATTTGGTGTTGTTCATGGAGTGAATCAAAATGGCATGCTCGTTGAGGTTAAAGAAGGTGCAGAATATGCAGAATACCTTTATACACCTCCAACATATCAAACAACGTTCCATAGCCAAAATGCCTTGTTTTTAATGCGCGAAAATCATGTTCAACCATTATCAGCAACCGAAAATATAACTATTTATGAATCAGAAATTAAAGATTATAATCCAACATTATCGTTTACTATTTTAGAAGGTGATGATGCAAACTATATTGGATTTGCTAAAACCTATAAAGAAAATTTAGTTGAACGTGGTATTTTAGATGAATCTTATGCACCAGATGGTGTTGGCATGCATGTCGATGTCTTAATGAAAGAATACGAAAAAGGTCTTCTTTTTAAGAAGAACTTTGTTATGACTAGCTTTGGTGATTTAAAAGAAATTAATAGAGATTTAGTAGAACGTGGTGTAACAAATATTCATTACACACTAAGAGGTTATAACAGAGGTGGTTACAGTGATCGAAGCTATGATAATTATAAACTTGACCGTAGCATAGGTTCACCAGATGATGTTAAGGATTTAGATGTATCGTATTATTACGATCCAACCATCAAGTTATCTTACCGTAAAAGTATGCCGTCAGAGTCACTTAAAATGGTTAATCGAAGACAGTATTCAATATCACGAAGTCGTGGTGAATATTTTGAGTATTTAGTCGATCTCAATGTCATTGAAGATCATTTTAGTCAAGCTTATGAAACATTAAATAATCGTGGTGGTATCGCACTTGATGGTATCTCTAATGAATTAAATTCTAATGAAACGATGACAAGAACAGAAGTCATGGGAGTATATAACGACATGTTTACTGAACGTATGCCGATGTATCGTCCTGATTACTATAATCTATCGCATGCGTCAAAAGTATATATGAACTTAATTTATCATAATCGTTCAAGATTTTTTACCGATAGTGTTCCTTTTGAGCAAATACTTTTGAGCGGTTATATGGAACTTTATTCACAATTTTTAAATTTCTCACCTAACATTCACGTCGATGTTTTAAAGGTGATTGAATACGGTATTAACCCAGCATTTTTAATCACATATCGTCCTTCTCATTTACTTTCAAGATCTATTTCTAAAGATTTATATGCGACTTATTATGGCAATCTTGATACGTATATGGTTGAAACCTACGAAAAAGTAAACGAAGCACTACAAGATGTAATGGGTCATGAAATCATCTGGCGTGAAGTCATTTCTTCTGGTGTAGTTCGTGTTGATTATGATAACGGAATGAGCATTTACGTGAATTACACGAATCAAATCGTGACCACTGAAGGTATCATTATTAATCCACTTGATGCCGTGGTTAAGGGGTGAACATGATGAAGAAAAAGTTTAGGTTAACGTTTAAACAACGTGAAAGTGTCTTAGGTTACATGTTCATCAGTTTGTGGATTATTGGATTCTTCGTGTTCACATTTTACCCAGTCATTTATTCGTTTTTCCTCAGTTTAAACCGTGTTACGATTCCAACAACAGGGATTGATTTAGAGTTTATTGGATTTGCTAATTTCCAACATGCATTCGCAATCGATCGCGTGATGATCTTAGAACTGGGAACGTTTATTCAAGATGCAGTTTTAATGATGGTTATTATCAACGTATTTGCAGTGATCTTTGCGATGATTCTAAACATGGATATTAAATTTAAGGAATTCTTTAGAACGATTTTCTTTTTACCAGTCGTTATCGTATCTGGTCCTGTTATGCAAGAATTACTGAATAACAATGCCATCATCTTACCAGGAATAACGAATTTCCAAGTCATCTCAGTCTTTTCATCCATATTTGGACAGTCATTTGGTGAATTAATCGTTAAAGTATTTAACAACTTAATAAGCATGTTTTGGTTTAGTGGCGTTCAAATCATTGTTTATTTAGTGATGCTTCAAAAGATGAATAAAGAAGTTTATGAAGCATCTGAAATTGATGGAGCGAGTCCATGGGAACAATTTTGGAAGGTTACACTCCCGTTTATAAAACCCATTATCTTAATCAACATGATTTATACACTTGTGATGCTTGCTGGTTTTTCAAATAATCGTGTCATTATTATTATCAAAGATTATATGTTGAAAACAGGAGAAGTTGGTGCTGGTTTTGGATTTAGCGCAGCTTTATCATGGATTTACTTCTTAGTGATTGCTATTATTGTCGTGTTACTCTTCTTATTATTTAGTTTAGGTAAACGTAACATTAAATATATCAGAAACACAGAACATTTCCATTTGGATATGACAAGATATACAGAAAAAGATACGTTTATCAATAAGAATCCGACCGTTAAAAAGATTAGAAAGAAACTGATGGGTCGAAAAGGTACAGATGGTTGGGTATTTAGATTGTTTGTCTATTTGCTAATTGCATCCGTTGCATTTACGTTTTTGTACCCGTTTATTTATCTTGCATTGACATCTTTGCAGTCACCTGAAGATATTATTGATGCAACTGTAGGTTTAGTGCCAAGAACGATTTATTTTGAAAACTATGTTAAAGCTTTTAAAACGATTGGTTTCTTTACAGCACTTGAAGGAAGTATTCGGATTTCTTTACTTCCGGCTTTAGCTCAAGTTTTTAGTACAGCACTGATTGGTTACGGTTTAGCCCGTTTCGATTTTAAACTTAAAAAACTAGTTGTTGTCATTATTTTATTTACATTTATTATTCCAGCTCCCGTTTTAATGATTCCAACCTATTTGATGTATCGTGATTTAGGTATTTTAGGTAATGTAGGTTCATTTATTTATCCCGCACTCTTTGGACAAGGGTTAAAGAGTACGATTTTCATTATGATTTTCTATCAATTCTTTAATACCATTCCTAAAGTATTGGATGAAGCTGCACGTGTTGATGGTGCAGGACCAATTCGCGTTTTCTTAAGAGTGACACTACCTCTTGCAGTACCTGCAGTTGTTGTCGTCTTCTTATTTAGTTTTGTATGGTATTGGAATGAAACGTATTTAACAGGTTTATATATCGATGGAGCAAGAACATTACCGCTTCAATTAAGTCGGTTTGCTGCATCATTTAGAGAACAATTTGGTAATGTCGATCCAAACGCTGAAGATTTTGTCGATCGTATTAATGAAGCCATTTATATGGCTGGTACATTAATCAGCATATTGCCTTTACTACTCATGTATTTTGGTTTACAGAAATGGTTTGTTGAAAGTGTCGACAGATCAGGAATCACAGGAGAATAAACATGAAAAAAATATTAATGGTATTACTCTTACTCCTTGTTTTAGTTGGATGTAAGGAAAATGAGCCCATAGAAACAGAAGAACCTACACGGGTTTATGATACAGCAGAGCTTGCACTTTTAGCAGAAATGGAAGGTAGTTTTAACTTTTTCTATGAACAGACAAATACCGATGAAACCTCTGGAGGTTATGGCTTAATTAATGACCGGTATAATTCAAATGCAACTTTAGCATCGATTGCTAGTGTTGGTTTTGGTTTAGCAGGTTTACCTATTGGTATTGAATATGAGTGGATTACTTATGATGCAGGATTTGAACGTGCATCGAAGACACTTGATACTTTTTTAGCATTAGACCATTATCACGGATTTTTCTATCACTTTTTGAACAAGCAAACAGGAGCACGTGCTGGTTTGAGTGAAGTATCTATTATTGATACAGCACTCTTTATTGCAGGTGCGATCACTGTTGGTGAGTATTTTGGTGGTGAAGTCAAAGATAAAGCGATGGATTTATATGAAAGAATTGATTGGACATGGTATTTAGATTCGAATAATCAATTTTTTATGGGCTATCGTCCAGAAAGTGGTTTTGGTGGTCACTGGGATTTTTATGGTGAGCAACTTATCCTTTATGTATTAGGTGCTGGAGCACCCAATGAAGCATATCGCACCAATAAAACTGTATACAATTCTTTCACACGAAGAACAGCAAGCTATGGTGGTGGAGAACCCTTTATATCAAGTTGGTTTGGTAGTATTTTCACCTATCAATATTCACATGCATTCTTAGATTTTAGAAACACAGAAGATGAAGCTGGTGTGAATTGGTTTGAAAATAGTGTGAACGCAACGATTGCAAATAGAGAATATGCCATCGATATGAATTCTGTCTATCAAACGTTTACCGCAAATTCATGGGGTATGACAGCATCTGATGGCCCTAAAGGATATAGTGGTTATTATGGCTCTAAACCTTCTGGATATACTGATGATGCGCATCGCAATGATGGAACGATTGCACCAAGTGGAGCACTTGGAAGTATCGTATTCACACCTGATTTAGTTAAAAATGCAGTATTGTATTTTGAATCTATTGGTGGTTTAAAAGGTGATTATGGGTATAAAGATGCCTACAATTTTGAAAATAGTACACCTTGGATCGCACAAGATGTGATTGGTATTAATAAAGGAATTACCATGGTGATGATCGCAAATTATTTTGATAACATCGTTTGGGAGTATTTTATGCAAAATGAAAATATTCAAAATGGTTTAGAAATCATTGGTATTCGTCCTGTTGAAAGTCAAAGTTAATTGAAGGAGTTTGTTTATGTCCAAACCTAACATAAAGAATAACGAAAAAAAAGAAAAATTAATCACATCCTTACTTGACCAGATGACATTAGAAGAAAAGGTAGGACAACTTTACCAAACTGCAATTATGGGCGAATTTGATTATGGACCTGCATTTGAGAAAAATAATGTATCTGTACTCATTAAAGAAGGCAAATTAGGATCCATGATTGGTCCTTATGATAATCAAGTCAGTATGAAGTTACAAAAAATCGCGGTAGAACATTCTAGATTGGGTATTCCTTTGATGTTTTGTAACGACATTATTCATGGCTGTCGAACGGGTTTTCCTGTCAACATTGCGATGTCAGGAAGTTTTAATCCTGAACTCGTCAAGAAGTCTGCAGAAGTGATTGCGTTTGAAACAAGTCACAGTGGAACCCATGTGACATTTGCACCGATGCTTGATATCGTTAGAGATCCCAGATGGGGTAGAGTCGTTGAAAGTCCAGGTGAAGATCCACATTTAGGTTCTGTGATGGCTGATGCATGGGTGAGTGGTTTTCAAGGTGAAGATCCATCTGATGGAAACCACATCGCATCCTGTGCAAAGCATTTTGTCGCATACGGTGCTGCAGAAGCGGGAAGAGAATATAATACGGTTGATATATCCGAAAGAATGTTAAGAAACATTTATTTAAAACCATTTAAACAAGCGGTTGACTCTGGTGTCAAAATGGTGATGTCTGCATTTAATGTTTATGACGGAGTTCCAATGACTGCAAACAAATTTCTACTTGATGATGTCTTAAGAAAAGAAATGGGATTTGATTCTGTGATTGTTTCAGACTACACGTCAACCGAAGAAATCATGAATCATAAGATTGCGAAAAACAAAGAAGAAGTTGCAGAAAAATGTTTAAATGCAACCTTGGATATTGAAATGATTTCAACTTCATTTCTCAAACATCTACCAGAGCTTGCACAACATAGTCCAAAGATCTTAGATCAAATCAATGCATCATGTAAAAGAGTTCTTGGTTTGAAGTATGACCTAGGTTTATTTGACAAACCTTATAAAAATATGTATCCCAAGTTTGAAGATTATTTTTTACTTCCAGAAAGTAGACATATGAGTCTTCAAATGGCATTAGAATCTGCAGTTTTACTTGAGAATAAAACGCATATTCTACCACTTGATAAAACACAAAAGATTGCTTTAATTGGCCCTTTTTCAACCACTAATCGTTTGGTTGGTCCATGGGGAGGTAAAGCAAGAAATGAAGATTGCGTTACATTTTATGAAGGATTGAGTAAAGTATTTGATCATGTGATGGTCAGTGAAGGATCTAAACTTAAAGAAATGACAGAAGATATGATTTCAGATGCAGTCAAGATTGCTAGAGAAGCGGACGTTGTTATATTAGCTTTAGGTGAGGATCAGTATGAATCAGGTGAAGCTAACAGTAAAACAAATATCAGTTTATCTGATGCTCAGTACGAGTTAGTTAAAGCTGTCAATGAAGTAAACAAACGTATTGTAGCTGTCATTTTTTCTGGTAGACCTTTGATTTTAACACCACTGATTCCTTATGTTGACGGACTCCTTTATGCATGGTTTTTAGGAACGGAAACGGGTCATGCACTGGCAGACCTTTTATCCGGTAGTAAAAATCCATCAGGAAGACTTGCGATGACTTTCCCAAGACATCAAGGACAAATTCCTCTCTATTATAATCACATGAAAACAGGAAGACCACTGGATCCGATTAACCATCCACATAATCATTACACTTCACGTTATCTAGATTCAGTCAATACGCCACTATATCCATTTGGGTATGGTCTAAGTTATTCCACATTTGAACACACCGACATAAAAGTAAGTCGTGATGTTTTTGAAAATGGAACTTTAGAGGTCATACTTGACGTGAAGAACACATCAGATCATGCGGGTTATGATGTCATTCAACTCTACATTGAAGCACTTCATTTTAGTGTGACAAGACCAGTTAACGAACTGAAAGCTTTTAATAAGGTTTATCTTAAACCACATGAAACAAAACAATTAACATTTGAGTTAACTATGGATGACTTTAAAGCATATGGTTATCCAATGCATTACAGTACAGAATCTGCAAGTTACCTTATAAAACTAGGTAACAATTCAAATGATATCTTTTATACACATCAAATCCAATTGAAAGAAGGAATCTAATCATGCGCGTTAGAACTCAATTAGATGTTATTCCAATCGGAAAAGGAAAACTCAAATTTCATTTACTAAAATCATCACACATTCATATGATTTCCTATGAGAGAAAGATGATTAATCAACTTCGTATGACACAGATTGATGATATGCTTCAAAATATTTACTTGCGCATTGATAAAGGCAACTCTTTTCAGTGGATGAAAGTGATTGGACATAGTTCGTGCAGCTATTCAGATGATCAAATTGTATACTATGGATCTTTTGAAGGTCTCCAATATCATGTGCAAATTGATATTCAAGATCATCTATGGTTCATCGATGTTTTAGTCAAAGGTGATGAAAAGGGCTTAGTTGATGTCTTTTATCTTCAAGATATCGGCATTAAAGATGCAGGTGCTATCAGAAATAATGAAGCCTATAACTCACAGTATATCGACCATAAAGTTTTTGAGCATGGCAATTCACATGCTATTTGTTCACTCCAAAATGGTGGACACAAAGAATATCTTCAAGTAGGTGCGTTAACACCAACAAAAGGATATGCAACCGATGGTTATCAATTCTTTGGGCTGTCTTATAAAGCAACAAATGAACCAGAAGCGATGCAAAAAGATAGACTATCCAATGAAATATATCAATACGAATTTGCATGTGCTGTTCTGCAAAGTGAGTCATTTCACGTCAATGAAACAAAGAACCATCGCGTATCTTTTTATGGTCTTTATGTCGATCATCACCCAAGTGCGATTAAAGAATTAGAATATATCAAGGAAATCAAAGATGCTTATTTAAAAAGAGATACGAAACCACAACTTTTAAATTCGCTTGAACTTGATGAACATGGACTGAGATTAGATCACATTCTAACGAGTGAACCTGTAAATGAAGAATACATTCAAAAACAGTACCCAAAAAGATCATTTGAAGAGTACAAAGACGGTAAACGTTTGTCCTTTTTTGGTGAACATCATGAACATGTCGTTTTACAGGCTAAAGAACTCTACTCTGAAAGAGCGCATGGTCATATTATCTTAAATGGGAAAAATCATGTGTTAAGAGATCTTGTGATGGCATCAACATCTTTCATATTTGGTGTATTTCAATCACAAGTCGTTTTAGGTAATTCATCTTTTACGAAACTCATCAGTAATACACGCAATGGATTAAACGTACAACGTTCTAATGGTATGCGTATCTTAATTAAATACAAAGATCGATATCAACTCTTAGGACTTCCTGCCGTCTATGAGATGGGGGTTAACTATGCGAAATGGCTTTATAAGATAGATGATGATGTGATTGAAGTGAAATCATATACACTCATGGATAGTGAAGAAATCAATCTTGAGATAACTTCACAATCTCATAAAGTATATGAAATGATGATCTTATCACAGATTGTTATGGGTCCAGATGAATTAGGTAATGATTATGAAATTTCAACACATGATCAAGAAATCATCATTAAAACTGTTCCTGAATCCTTTGTAAGTACACAGTATCCAGATTTAACCTATCAAATGACATTGATTAAAGGCATGTTACAAGAAACAGAAGTTGATGGATCATTCCTTAAACTTTTTGTTAAGGGGAGTCAGATCACTCTAAATATTCTTGGAACACATCAGACTTTGAAAAAGCCAGTTGTTTCATCCTTTGAGTTTGAGAAAGAAAAATTTATTTCATATACAAAATCACTAACAAATGATTTTCATCTATCTATTGATCAAAAACATCCACGCTTTCAAGAAGTTTCCAAGTTGAATCCAACCATGTTATGGTATTCTCAAAATGCTTTAATCCATTTCGCATCACCACACGGATTAGAACAATTTGGTGGTGCGGCTTGGGGAACAAGAGATGTATGCCAAGGACCTTTTGAATATTTCTTATCGTTAGGCAAATATGAAGAAGCTAAACGCATTTTACTTTCTGTTTATATGCACCAGTTTGATCAAAATGGTGACTGGCCACAGTGGTTTATGTTTGATAAGTTTTTTAGAATTCAAGCGAAAGAATCCCATGGCGATATTATCGTGTGGCCACTGAGAAGTGTTGCTCTTTATTTGGTTGCAACACATGATTTTGAATTACTACATGTCAAATTACCTTATACAGACTTACCTTCATCCGTGTTAACAGATCATAAAGAAACGTTACTCGAACATATGTTTAAAGCAATTGAACACATTAAAGCAAATTATATCCCTAATACATATTTATCAAGTTATGGTGATGGTGACTGGGATGATACCTTACAACCAGCAAACAGTGCATTAAGAAAACAAATGGTGAGTGGCTGGACGACTGCTTTAACCTATGAAACATTTAAGATGTTAGCTGAAGTATTGGCAAACGTTGAAGTTGAAGTCTCTCAAGATTTAGAAGAACAAGCAATTAAAATTAAAGAAGATTATATGAAGTACATCGTTAAAGATGGTATTCCTGCAGGTTTTCTTTACTTTGGTGAACACGATGAGATTAAATACATCATTCACCCCAAAGATAAAGAAACCAATATGTCATATCGCCTACTTCCAATGAATCGTGGAATTATATCTGAACTTTTCAATAAACCACTTGCAGAAAACCTTTATAAAACCATTAAAGAACAGCTTTATCATCCCGATGGAGTACGTTTAATGAATCGTACAGTTCCTTATCATGGTGGAGATAATACCTATTTTAAACGTGCAGAAACTGCAGCAAATTTTGGTAGAGAAATTGGATTGCAATATGTCCATGCACATATCAGATTTATTGAAGCGATGGCAAAACTTGGTCATCAAGAAGAAGCATGGATAGGCCTTCAACAAATCAATCCAATTGGTATTAAAGAGATTGTACCTAACGCGGTGGAAAGACAGGCTAATGCCTATTTCTCAAGCAGTGATGGTGCCTTCTTAAACCGTTATGAAGCCATGAAAGATTTCAATAAACTTTATACAGGAGAGATCTCTGTCAAAGGTGGATGGCGTGTTTACTCAAGTGGCCCTGGTATTTATATCAATCAAGTGATTTCACATGTCCTAGGTATTCGCAAAGAAGGTAATGAAATCATTATAGACCCACAAATCCCTTCTGATTTAGATGGTTTGACACTTGATTATACGATTGATGGTCACAAGATCAAGTTAGTTTATCATCTTGGTCGAAGTGAGCATAAAATATGCATTAACACTCGCGACGTCGATGCAAAAGAAATGATATCAGCCTATAGAACAGGCGGACTACGTTTCCCTATATCTTTATTATCGAAAGATGATATAAACTTACTTGAATATTTTGGGTAATTACGTTATCATAAGACAAGAATGAGGAGTGTGATGAAATGGTCACCATTAAAGATGTTGCAAAAGCATCAGGTTATAGTATTTCAACCGTTTCTTATGCATTAAATGATTCTGGTAATATTCCACAAGCTACCAAAGACAAGATTTGGTCGGTTGCTAAAAAGTTAAAATATTATCCGAATGCTGCTGCACGCAATTTAAAAAATCAAAACACCATGAACATTGGATTTTTCGTATCTGGTTTTAGTGGTCCAGTATATCATAAAATTTATGATGGGATTGCAACTGGACTAGAAGGTAGTGACTATAATTTAGTGGTCTCTTTTTCGAAGAATGCGAAAAAGATGATTACTGAAAGACAAATTGATGCTGCCATTATTCTTTGTCCAAAGGTTGAAGATAAAGTCATTAAAATCGCACAAAACTTAGGTATTCCTACGATTTTATTAGATCGTCTTAATCCAGGTGGCGATTTTGTTTACTCACACGTTCTTAATTCATATGAAGGTGGCAGAATTGCTACTGAATATTTAGTTTCTCAAGGTAGAAAAAAGATTGCTTACTTATCGGGTATTTTAGGTTCTCATGAAAACGAACAACGTTTTTTAGGGTATCAAGAAGTCTTAAAAGAACATGGTCTTCCACAGATGGTTTATTTTGGAGACTTTACTGAATCAAGTGGAGCGGCAATTGTCGAAAAACTTGAAGGAGTACCTCCATTTGATGGTATATTTTGTGCCAACGATGAAATGGCAATCGGTATGATTAATGCATTTAAGAACTATGGCATCACTATTCCAAAAGATCTCAACATTATCGGTTTTGATGATGTTGATGTCTCAAAATACATCAATGGTGGTTTATCAACCGTAGGTGTCTTGCATGAAAATTGGGGCATCCATGTTGCTAAAGATATGCTTTCGATTTTAAAGGGCGATGCTGTTGAAACACAACAAATTGTTGGTGTTAAATTAATTAAACGTAACACTTAAAAAAATGAGGATTCATTTTGAAAAATATATCCATTTTAATTAAACCAAGTAGTAGTAAATGTAATATGCGATGTACATATTGTTTTTATGAAGATGTATCGTTACATCGCGATATTCAAGATTACGGATTTATGTCCACAGATACGATGAAGTCATTGATCGATAGAGCGTTTGAATTTGTCGATGATGGCTATATTCATTTTGCATTTCAAGGTGGCGAACCAACATTGATTGGTTTGCCATTTTATCGTGCATTTGTTGATTATGTTCAATTAAATATAACCGGTAAACATCAAGTCACTTACTCCATTCAAACCAATGGAACTACAATCAATCAAGATTGGGTTAACTTCTTTAAAGCAAATCACTTTTTAGTAGGTGTATCCATTGATGGAACAAAAGATCAACACGATTACTTTCGTCCTTTGGCATCCTTAAAAGGAACGCATGCCATTATTATGAAACATGTGAAGTTGCTCAAAGAAGCTAGTGTAGAGACCAACATCTTATCAGTTGTCAATAACAGATTTGTTGACCATTTAGAAGAAATATATCAGTTTTATCAATTAAATAAGATGAATTACTTACAGTTCATTCCAGAGTTAAATCCAATAGGTATCGATGAGTCACATTTAGATCATGATCACTATGAAATATTCTTAAAAAATCTTTTTGATCACTGGTATGAAGATGTTACGCATCAAAAATTAACATCGATTCGCTATTTTGATAACATGCTTCTTATCTATTTAGGCTATGAACCTGAAAGTTGTGATCTAAAAGGCGTATGTTCTATTCAAAATGTCATTGAATCGGATGGTGGTATTTATCCCTGTGATTTTTATGTCACAGATGAACATCGTTTAGGATCCATCAAAAAACATTCATTTAATGAAGTTCATCAATCTGATAAGTCAAAAACGTTTATTGATGAGTCTCTCATAAGGCATGATGAATGTTATACGTGTCCATGGTTTAAATTATGCCGAACAGGTTGCAAAAGAAGAAGAACATCAGATCATAAAGACATGTATTGTGATGTCTATAAAGCATTTTTTAGTTATGCTGATGAACGATTTAAAAAGCTTGCAAGAATGATTGAACAAGGTTATAAAATTACATAAAAAAAGGAGCTTCGGCTCCTTTTAGTTTAGTTGGATTGTTAATGTCTTTTCGTGTACGTAGCGATTAGATTTAATGAATTTTAGGATGCCATCATGATTTGAAATACTCACATTTGGGTCACTAGAACTTACGTTCTGAGTTGTTTTAAGTTTCATTTCAAATAATGGACCATTTAATTTAAATGTGAGATGATGATCATCAAATGCAATTAATTCATTGTTTGCAAAGATAAGTGTTGTTTTTTCGTTTAGTTCCAAGTTGTAGGGTAACATCAAAGCTTCATTTCCATCAAGATGAAGTGGATAATCACCTAATGCACGTGTTTCCAGTACAACATCTTTATCAAAATCATCCATATTGATCACATGGTAATAGGTTGTATTTCTTGTATCATCATAAGTCTCAAATGCAAAGATACCGTGGTATAGATTTTGTTTGATGTTCAGGTGTTTTTTAACACCGAGTTCATTCATTAAAGATTCAAAAAGTTCTAAATCACTCCGGTATTCGGTAGTGATTAAGATGGCATTTTTATCTTTTAAGAAAAACCCGCAAGCTTCATTTGAATGGTAGACTTTAAACATGATATCTTCTTCATGATGTGTTTTCCATGTTTGGAAGTAGTCGCGATGAAGTTCTGGTCTACCTGATGCTTTGTTGACTGCAACAATCGATGTTCTAAAACGATGTCCTTGATGGATGAAATCTCTGATGAAAGATAATTCAAAATAATCTGCTAAAACTGTACATGGATTTCCCTTTAAATCAAATCGAGGAATTTGTCCATATAATAGGAGTTTACCACCTTGTTTTAAGAAGGATAATATTCTCATTTGAACAGACTCACTCATATATTCAGCTGAAGGTAAAATCAAGAGTTTCTTAGGATCTGGATCAAACATGTCTAAGTTTGTCGCATCAAAATGGTAGTGAAGTAGTAGTAAAGATTTGACAACGACATCCCATGAACCACCGGTTCTAAAGCGTTGGAGTGATTTATGAATGACATGATCGATTCCAGGATAATGGAATTCAGTCATAAAATAATCTGGAATAAATCCGTAAGTGATATCATCAAAAACAGGCTTTTGGGTTGCTAAGAAGTTTTGATGTGTACGCATTAACTGGACAACATACTTGGTCTTATCGTAGACGTAGCTCTTAGTTCCATAAGGTGTTATTGGAGCAGCAAATCCGTGTGCTTCACCTGTAGATGCGATTCGATCGTTTCCATCATGAAGTGCATAATCAAACCTGTAATTTCTTCCACCAACAAACGTGTAAAAGTTTAAGAGTTTATTACCTAGTGCAATAAATGCACGTGTCATAAAATCGATACGACTTGTTGGATAACGTTGTGAAAAATTATTACCATAATCGCCTGTGCCAGCACTAAATTCTAAACTGGTTAAAGCTTGATCTTTATCATTTGTCGCATCGGTTAAGATGTTAGCCATATAGGCATCATGAAACTGTGGAACATCAAATTGACTGATATAAACGTCACTTCCTGAAATAACGTTTTTCTTTCCGTAATAACTCGGGTAGAGTTGAGAAATTCCAATCGGATACATCATGGTTCTTCCTGCACTACATCCATGAATATTGATTAAAAAGAGATGATCTTTAAAACCTAACTGTTCAGCAAGATCTTTTAAATATGTTAGATAAAGATCCAGTCGATGACGGAAGAAATAGCCTAAATCAAGATGAAGTTGGTTGATATAATCACTTTTGGGTGTACGAATGGCATTAACAATCTCTTTAAAATCATTGTTTAAGAAGGGATAAACAGAAGTAGCATCCGGATTGTTTTCATTAAGAAATTGAATAAATGACTTAATCACTGGTTCATTGAGTTCAGGATTATTACTTACCCAAGAAAGCATGCCAACTTCGTTATCAAGTTGAAGAGCGATCACATTTCCTTTTGGGTGTAGTTTATTAACTAAAAGTGGAATAATCTGTTCATAATATGTTTTAGATGCAGACAAGAAATCTTTATCCATATAATCAACGGTGACAGTTGTTCCTTGTTTATGATCCCATGTAATGGGTTTAATGTGTGGGTATTTTTGATAAACCCAAAATGGAACACCATCGTTTTTCATTTCAGCCATAATGAATGGACCCGGTCTAGGTATAAAGTATAGACCATATGACTCTAAAAGTTCGATAAAACCGACGAGATCATGTTCTCCTCTTTTACGACCTGTAAAATCAAAATCACCTTCAAATTCTTCATGGATTAACCATGGAATATAAGAAGCGACACATGTAAAACCTGCTTCAACAACTAGTTTTAATCGTTCTTCCCAAAGATGTTTAGGCGTTCTATAGTAATGAAATTCAGCACATAACAACGTTTGTGGTTTTCCATCAAGTAGTAGTTCTTTATTAACCGATGTAAAGGACATGGTATTTCCTCTTTTCACACATTATATTTATAAAATAAATATACCATGGAATAGATGCTTTCACAAGGTATTCATCAAAGATTAAAGGTCTGAAATAAAAAATACCGAACAAAACGTTAAATTTAAAGATTAAGATGTATAATCAATTTTAAGGAGTTGTGAATATGAAAAAAAGAATAAATCAACTATTGAATTGGTTTGAGAATCATTTTAACTTTGTGATTGAGTTAATCGCGTTTATTGGTGGCATCTTTTGTATTGGACTAGCTTTATTCTTATTTGTTGTATTACTTGTTGATCCATCGTGGATCGCTGAAACGACGATTGAGATTATCTTTATTCCCGGTGTGATTGGTTTCTTTGGTGTCATGATTTTATTTGCTTTACGTATTACAAGATACATGACCAATAAGTAGACTATCACATATAAATGAGGAGCGAAAGCTCTTTTTTCTTTTGCGTTATGCTCATTGATTACATTCGATGATGTTAAAATTAAAGTATGAAACAAGAAAGGAAGATTTTCATGAAAACATTTTTAGAACGTTCAGCAACAACTTTTGGTGGTCGTGATGGCATCATTAAAGATATGGCATCAAAGATAGAGCTTAATTTAGTAAAACCTATTGAAATGGGTGGTAAAGAGAGTTTAGGAACAAATCCTGAAGAACTGTTTGCTGCAGGTTATTCCTCATGTTTTGCGAGCTCAATTGAATATTTACTCATGTCAAACCAGGTTGCGTATAACGCCATTTCGGTTAAAGCGACAACACAACTTTTAGCTGATCCAGAAAAAGGATTTAGTTTCAAATTAGTTGTTGAAGCGAAAATTTCAGGTGTTGATAAGGAAACTGAGAAAGCATATATTGAAAAGGCTTATGGATTTTGTCCATATTCGAAAGCGATTAAAGGTAACGTTGAAGTTGTCTTTATCTAATCTTTGTAAGGTCAAACATAAGAAGCAGATTTTTGTCTGTTTCTTTTTTTTATACGCGATTCTTATCTTTATCGTATAATGAAACTATAATTTTCAAGGAGAATAAAAATGAAACATACAGTTAAAAGAAAACTAGCTTTTGCATCTGCTGATATCTTCGGTGGAGGATCATTTAATATTGTCAACTTTTTCTACCCCGCATTTCTTGCGATTACGGTAGGTATATCTGCGTATTGGATTGGTATTATTATGCTGATTGCAAGATTTTGGGATGCGATCACAGATCCACTGATGGGTTACATTTCAGATCGTACATCGTCACGTTTTGGAAAAAGAAGAATTTATCTTATTTTTGCATCACCATTTGTTTTGATTTCGATGTATTTTCTTTTCTTTCCTTATAATTTTTCAAGTGATGCCTTAAGAATCATTTCTGTTTTACTGTCATATCTTGTTTTTACAACAGTTCAAACATCAGTGATGATTCCATATTATTCACTATCCAGTGAAATTGCATCGGATTACCAACAAAGAGCGTCGTATAACTCATATCGTTTAGGCTTTAGTATTTTTGCATCCATTTTATGTGTTGCAGTTCCCGATATCATCGTCAATCAATTTAGTAATCCAGAAACAGGTTATCAAGTGATGAGTTTAAGTTTTGGTCTGATGTTTGGGTTAGCTATTTTAATCACTGGTTTATTTGCAAGAGAAGAGATTCAAACACCCAAAATTGTATCGTCACTTTCAATCAAAGAAATGGCTAAACCTTTAGGGCTTCGTCCATTTCGTCAGTATTTAGGTATGTTTCTAGTTTTACAAATGTCAATGGCTATTATGAGTGGTTTATTCTTCTTTTACATTGACTTTTTTATTACCAAAGATGCTACAGCAAACAATGAATCAAGTATGGTTGGTTTAATTGCTGCTGCATTGATGTTTTCGATGCAAATTGTTGCATTACCTGTTTATATCAAGATGATTGAAAAAAGGGGAAAAACATTTGCGTACCGTTTTGGAGCCATCTTGTGGATGGTTGCAGCACTTGGTATATTATTTATTCCCACCAATGCGAATCCAATCTTAGTTTATTTATTAGGAGCATTCATGGGATTTGGAATTTCTGGCCCTGGACTTGTTCCACATACCATGTATGGGGATGTTGTTGATGCAGGTCAACTTGTATTTGGTGATCGTTTGGATGGACAAATGAGTGGTTTTACAAATTTCATTAATAAGATTGCACAAGCAATTGGTTTAGCACTCGTCATGTTTTTAATTGGTTTTGCAGGATTTACTGAGCAAAAACCAGGTGGTCCCGATGTTATTAGTCAACCCGATTCAGCAACACTGATGATTAGACTTATTATGGTGATTGCACCTATTATTTTAATGGGAATCGGTATTATCATATCAAGACGCTATAAGATTGATGCAAAACTTCAACATAGGATCAATGAAGCTTTAACAAAAGATGACGAAACCAGAGCTTTATTGATTAAAGAAATTTCATGAAAAAACCAAATCTTTTCTTATATATCACACTCGGTTTTCTAGTTAAAATATTTTCTATCCTTAAAGGACAGAAAATCGTAGAGAAAACAAACATCAAAGGTCCTGCAATTTGCTTATCAAATCATACATCGTTTTATGATTTTATTTACACAACTGCTGCTTTATATCCAAAAAGAGTGAGTTATTTAGCAGCAAGCAAAATGTTTTATGAGAAATCAACAAGACCTTTTTTAAAACTTGCTAGAGCGATTCCAAAAAGTTTGATGCAAGCAGACCCAGCAGCAACCCTAAAAGCATTTAAACTGCTCAAGAAAAAAAGTATTTTGTCTATTTTTCCAGAAGGTCAGATATCACCATCGGGTGAGACTTTAAGACCTGCTT